>JBMYYO010000056.1:0-17458 GCA_049609505.1 Akkermansiaceae bacterium
AAGGTGGGAAGAGTTCGGAGGTAGAGAGTGTTTTTGCCACCACGGGACAATTGATCCACGATCAAATCCTCAGCTTCATCTGAGCCTGCAGGTGAGCCTAGTGAAATGCTATGCCCACAGCCGTCTAGCTCTTGCTTTAGAACACTGGAGCCAGCCTCACGGGATACCCTCACCGTGCACCCCGCGCCAGATAGTTCTACCATGCCCAGAGGGGCGGATGAAGCATCGCATTCCACGTAAGCCTCCACATCTACCCCAGTAGGTGATTCAAAGTAGTATCGCCCATCCTCAGCTGCTTTTTCTAGTCCGAGGTCCATACCCTGTCTCCACTTTAAGCAACCCGCGATCCAGGCAAGCACCTGCATGGCCGCCATACGATGACTTGGGTGTGCAGTGATGCTGACTTTTTGAATTTGATCAATTGACCGAGCCGCCATGGGCTCATCAAACAAGCCCGCCAGAGCTACCCGCATCGAGTAACTTCTGGTCCACTCTAGATCCATTGGTAGAAAAGTCTCAGTATTGTTCCTTGCTTTTTGCAGCGTTTGAAATGACTCAAGAGGGTTGCTCCACTCTGAGGAATCAAACACAAAACGATCAATCAAACTATACAGTCGCTCTGAAAAAATAGGCGATAGCTCACCTTGCCACCAGAAAACTAACGGTAGATCACTATTGAGGTGGGCAAAGACGGTGTTGCGGAGCCTGCCAGTAGCACGACCTGTTAGCTGAAATGCCAACTGCTCACAGCAGACGCTTTTCCTACCTTGCGAGAGATGGCAGTGAGCGGTGATCCAGGCTCTGATCGAGGCCGTTGGGCAGTCACGATCAATGCCAATCAGTATCGCCCGGCACGCATGCTCACGCGTGATGGCTTGCACTTTTTCAGAGTTTCTCAAAATCGCCTCATCAGCTTCTGAATACACCGCTAGGTTGATTAGAGATGCATTGGTGCTCGCTTTATCCTCCTCCCAGAGTAGGCGTAATTCTTTATCAACTGAGCCGATGGCAACCTCTTTCCCGAGTGCCATGGTGTAGGGATCTGGTGCTGTATCCTTCACGGGTAAAAAATGTTAGAGTCTGCGCCATTGATGCCCCGATTGTGCCAGGAGGTCATCTGCTTCTTTAGGCCCCCATGATCCTGCTACAAACTCCGCCATCGGCGGGGTACTTGTTTCAGCATGCCAAGCGTTCTCAATGTGATCGATAAAACGCCAAGCCTCCTCCACCTCATCGCGTCTTGCAAACAAGGTGGCATCACCAGCCATTGAATCTAACAAAAGACGTTCGTAGGCCTCTGGGCTTCCTTTGCCGAAGCTTGTGGCGTAGTGGAAGTCCATCTTTACGGGCTCAAGCCGCAGGTTGGCTCCTGGGATCTTGGAAACCATGCGCAGTGAAATCCCCTCATCAGGCTGAATGCGGATAACCAATACGTTTCCTCCAGGGACACCTCCAGAAAGGGCGTTGAATAGCACGGTCGGCGGCTCTTTAAAGTGGATGGAAATCTCTGTCGCCTTCTTGGGAAGCTGCTTGCCCATACGCACGTAGAACGGCACGCCACTCCATCGCCATGTGTCAATGAGCACCTTGAGCGCCACGTAAGATTCCGTCATAGACTCTGGATCAACCCGGTCTTCGTCTCGGTAGCCAACGACTTTTTCCCCATCGACATGACCCTCGATGTATTGTGCACGCACAACGTTTTCTTTGACTAATTCTGGAGTATCCCACTGGCGTAGTGACCGGAGGACTTTTACTTTTTCATCACGCACTCCATCGGCAGAAAGATCGGTCGGTGGCTCCATCGCCACTAGGCTTAGCAGCTGCAACAGATGATTCTGCACCATGTCTCTGAGCGCGCCGGCCTTATCATAATAGCCGCCTCTGCCGCCTTCCATGCCGAGGTTTTCTGCGCATGTGATTTGAATTTGCTCAATGTAGTTATTGTTCCAGAGTGGTTCGAAAATGGCGTTAGCAAAGCGTAGCACCATGATATTTTGCGCAGTCTCTTTGCCGAGGTAGTGATCGATCCGATAGGTGTCTTTTTCTTTGAAAGTCCGGTTCACGACCTTGTTTAGGTGCTGTGCTGTGGGGAGGTCCGTACCGAATGGTTTTTCTACAATCACACGGGACCAACACCCATCGCCGCTCTCGTTTAGCCCAGCTTGCTTGAGATGCTCTAACACATCATCAAAAAACGATGGTGCTGAGGCGATGTAAAACAGGCGGTTCCCTCGCCCTCCACGCTCGCGGTCGATTTCATCTAACCGCTCAGCGAGGCGCTGGTAGCCGGCCGCATCTTGAAATTCACTCTGGTGATAGTGAATGGTGCCAGAGAACTCAGCCCACACATCTGCATCGTGTCCGCTGCGGGAAACCTTTTTGTTTAGCTCTTCCAGACCGTTTCGGAACTCCTCGTCTGTTTTTTCCCGGCGCGCAAAACCAACAATTTTCACCCCCGCAGGTAATGCTCCCTCAACTTGGAGGTTATACAACGCGGGGATCAGCTTCCGGTGGGTGAGGTCACCAGTAGCTCCAAAAATAACAACCGTACATGCCTGAGGCTGAGAGCGCGATGCCAGGTCCTTGCGAAATGGATTATTCATAACTCATCGCCCGCAGAGAAGTTAACCACAGGCGGAGACACCATAATCAAGACCGCACGTTCATCAAGCCAAACAGATGTCAGTTTTCAGCAATCTGATCAAACGCAACGCACATCAATCAAGGACCAAAGATTTTGGCGCGGCCCGCAAAAAATCATCCATTAGCTGAGCACCTGACTGTAGCCTCGCGCGCCCTCCTTGGTGATACTTACTCGCCACATATTTTCCATTGGGATACTTTCCTCCGGGTAGAGAATGAGAGCCATAAACCCTCACCACCCATTGGCGGAGGCCTGTGTTTGGTGGGAGTATGCTTGATGCCGTTTCCATCAAACCATCACAGGGACCAATGTGGGGGAACTCTTTAACCGCAGACCGACCTAGTAGATTAACGTGCTGGTCCATGGTCGCCCAGCCATCCTTTCCATCAGGAAGCGATACATAATTAATCACCGTCAACTGCCCTCTAACACCTTTCGGAAGTTTAGCTCCTGTCTTCGCCCACTGATCGTGCCCAATCGAAACTAAATCGTCTTGCTTCAAACTTGGCTCCCCTTCCCTCCAATTCAGGAAACAACGGAATCCCCAAGCCATGGGATCATTCCCCACAGCACCCCAGCGGGCAATGGCTGAACCTCTAAGACCACCTGCAAAATTAACCCATAGTTTGATTTTTTTTAGCTCCGCCTTAGGCAATTGATGCGCTTGATCTAACCAAAAATGCACCAGATCGGTTGATCCTTTGGAGAATCCCACAAGGATCGCTCGATCCACCTTGGGTAAATCTTCTCTGAGCACTTGCGCGATCCGTTCTGCGTCTTGCTGAGCTGTTTGCCTCGGTGCCATATCAATGTATTTTGCCCTGTATCCTAGCTGCCTAACATGCTCCGCAGTTTTCATGATAATGGGTGGAGATTTGCCACGGTTTTGATTATAGCCTAACACAAAATACACCCCTATTTTTTTTCGTTCATCCGGAGATAGTGTTGCCAGAGAGTTGGCAAAGACCTTGGTTTTATCACCATTTGCGGTGATGACTCGCTGCTCAAATCCCCCGCCTGAGCTGTCCTGTTTCTCGATAGCTTCCGCAAGCCGATCCCTAGCAGCGGCTCGCCCTTCCGTTGTGACCCAGTAGCGAGCTTGATGCAGAAGGTCCTCTTTTGATTCTTTTTGAGGCGTAGGAAAAGCCAAACGAGAAGCACTGTGGTGCGGTGCGCAGGAGGTTATGACAGCGGCAAGTAGCCAGAGATAGTAGCACTTCATTGATTGGCTGAGCATAGCAGAACCGCGCAGAATTCTGAATGCAAAAATGCCATTGTTTCACGCAGGGCACTCAAGCTAAGGATAGGCTCGCGAAGACATGGAGATATAAGAGAGGGACTCAGTAGCTACGCGCTACCTGCTACTCGCTACAGATGGCTGATTCCATAAAAGCTAGAGCGATTCATTCCACTCCCCCCCTAGCTTGGTCGCCCTGTTGCTTCACGGCTGTAAAACTTCCCTGATCTTGTAATGGTGCTCGTTTCTCATCCCTGATAGAAATCTAGCCATGGAAGGAATGCTTATCTTCATCGGCGCACTCATTGTCTTTGTAATGATGATCGTTATCTTCATCTACAACGGCCACGTGAACAGACGAAATGCCGTGGACTACGCCTACGCAAGCATCGATGTGCAGTTGAAAAAACGCTGGGATCTAATCCCGAATTTGGTCAATACCGTCAAAGGATATGCCGCCCATGAGAAGGAGCTCTTTGAGTCGATCACACAAGCCCGACAGCAGGCGAGAAACTCCCATGATGCTTCTGCGACGAGGTTTTCCCATGAAGGAACCCTCGATAGCGCCCTGCCTCACCTGATGGCGGTTGCTGAGGGCTATCCCGAGATTAAAGCTGACCGTGGGTTTCTCAATCTACAGAGAAACCTCACTGAGGTGGAGTCTCAAATATCTGCGGCTAGGCGCGCGTTTAATTCTGCTGTCATGGATTACAACAACGGCGTGGACATGTTCCCTTCCAGTGTCTTTGCGAGCATGTTCGGCTTCCATCGCCGTGCCCACTTTGAAACATCCTCCGCAGAACGCAGCAATCCATCACTCAATATCTAACACACTCTACTATTGAATCAATCCCCAACAGATAGCCGCACCCTCGCCCAACAGCTCCAGCCAACACTGGATTCCTTGGAGCTTGGCAGGCAGCAGGCACTGCAGAGAATCCGTCAGGGGTGGAAACGGATTACCATCGGGATCGTGGCCACACTTGCGCTCTCTGGCCTTGTCTTAGCCACGGCGGTGTCTATCAATCAAGATGGTTCAGCACTCGCCTTTATCCCCCTCGCAGTTGGCCTAGCTTACTGCATCATCACCTACTCACAGTTCAATAGTGGCCACCGCGCTATCTATGAATACGCCTACAAAGAACAAGTGGTCTCCGGCATGACAAGGCTTATCCAACCTGAGGTGAACTACTCGCCAGGGCGTGGTATTTCTGAAAGCACGTTTAAGGAAACTAGCCTCTACTCTAGCAGTATTGACCGCTATCACTGTGAGGATTTGTTTGCGGGAAAAATTGGGAACACTGAGATTATGTTCTCTGAAGTTCATGCGGAGGAGCAGAAAGAAACCACAGACTCAGACGGCAACACCAGAACCTATTGGAGTGATATATTCAAAGGCCTGATGGTCATTGTTGATTTTAACAAAGACTTCCGCAGTTGGCTGACAATTAAACCTGACTTTGCGGAGAAATCCTTCGGCTGGATCGGGAGAAAGATTCAAAACTTCAGCCCTAATCTAGTGCGGCTGGAGACCCCAGACTTCGAGCGCGCATTTGTCGTCCACGGCAGCGATCAGGTAGAGGCGCGATATATTCTAACACCTGATTTCCAAGAACGATTACTTGAACTGCGCCGATGGTTTGGAAATGACATCCGCCTTGCATTCTATCGCTCAAGGCTCCACCTCACTATCCCCAATGACAGCAATTGGTTTGAGCCCAATTTCAATCTACCGGCTCACAACCTCACGCAGATGCAAACTTTCACCCGCCAAATGACTTCTGTTTTCCGGCTGGTTGAAATACTGGATCTCAACACCCGAATCTGGACTAAGCAATAGCCTGAGCCTGCGTTTCTCTCACCCAGCTAGTAGCTTGAACACATCTCTTTAAAACACTTCACCTCAGCCCTGAAAACCAGAGCTGAGGTGAAATGGCAACCTGTACGGGACTCGAACCCGTGTTGCCGCCGTGAAAGGGCGGAGTCCTAACCACTAGACGAACAGGTCACTCTTGTGGTGCGCGTGGCGCGGCGGGAAAATGCCATTTTTTTCCCGTATGGCAAGAAAAAATGATATAAAAAACGATTTTTCCTCTTTCAGGCTTTATCAGCCGCCCTCCGTCCCTTACTAATCTGCCCGTGAGTCAACCAAACTACGTTCAGCAAGGACAACGGATTTTCGATATGGAAATCAAGGAGCTGCAAAATGTTTCCACATCGCTCAGTGCCGACTTCGGCCACGCCGTTGAGCTCCTCAAAACAACCTTGGACAACAAAGGAAAAATCGTCGTGGTCGGCGTTGGTAAATCTGGCAACATCGGCCACAAAATCGCAGCCACTCTGAATTCTACGGGTTCCACAGCTGTGGTGCTCAACTCCCAGAACGCACTCCACGGTGACCTCGGATTAGTTTCCGATGGAGATACCATTATTGCTCTCTCCTACTCTGGTGAAACCACCGAGCTTCTGGACCTACTCCCCTTCATCAAGAGGTTTGATGTAAATCTCATAGGCATGACTGGAAAGGCTAGCTCCACGCTCAGCCAGAATAGTGACGTTACCCTGCTCACGAAAGTCACACGCGAGGCCTGTCCGCTGAACCTTGCCCCCACCTCATCCTCTACCGCCATGCTGGTGATGGGAGATGCCCTCGCAATGGTTCTGCTGGACTCACGCGGATTCACTGAGGAAGACTTCTCCCGTTTCCACCCAGGTGGATCTCTCGGCCGCGCCCTACTTACCAAGGTGGCTGATATCATGCGCAGTGGAGATGCCCTCGCCACCGTGCGGCCAAGTGATAGCGTGCAGGAGGCGCTCTCTGCAATGTCAACCGCCCGTAGTGGTGCTTGTATTGTCACCGCAGCTGATAACACCCTGGCTGGGATTTTCACCCACGGAGACTTTGCTCGTTCTTTCCAAACCAATGCCAATATTGGAAACTCCCCTGTCAGCGAGTTTATGACCGTGGATCCTATCACGTTGCACTCTGATTCACTTGCTGCGGAGGCGGTGCACACGATCGGAACCCACCACATTGATGACATTGTGGTGCTTGATGAAAATAACCATCCTGTGGGCTTGATCGACACCCAGGATTTTGCCCGACTCAAACTGATCTAACAACTCATGGATATTCTACGGACATCTTTCACCAATGCCGCTGCCCTTCTATGCATCGGACTCTTCGCCTCCTGCGGTGAGCCATCGCCCAAGGACCTTCCAATCATCAACACCCCAGCAAGCGGCAAGGTAAACTTATCTAAAGTCACACTCGCCGTGAGTGATGCCGCCATCACCGTCAATGAGAAGGGTGAGTATCAAGTCAGCTTTAACTACACCATCCACAACCAAGCTGGCGCGCACATCTCCTTCCTCTGCCTCTACACAGAGCCGGACGATCTCATAGACGTTCAGCTCAAACACAAAGTGGACGATGAGGAGAAGCTGCTAACACTCGGGAAGCGCCCGCTTGATGGACTCACTCTGCCAGAGCCGCGTCCGCTTCAGCTCTCCGCTGGGAAGAGCACGCGCCGCTATACGGTTCCCGTTTCCCCAGGCACTATCAAATCTGGCGAGCCCCTCACCCTCCGCGTGCGGCTGCATGCACCATCCCGCTATGATGAGCTACGCAGCAGCATTGAGGCGCCCACCATTCACCTTCTCTGGCCGTAGAATCGTCCAACTTCTACCTTGCAACTTCGCGCGCTCCCACCACACTGCGCGCACCCAAAGAAACATTCACAACTTAACATCTAAATTCCAATGCCATCCATCGTAGCAACCAACGTCAAACGCGGTCAGTGTATCAAATATGAAGGTGAGACCGGTATCGTGCTCAACCTTGATCACCGCACACCAGGTAAGGGTAACGCCCTCATCGCCGCAACAATTCGCTCATTCCAATCAGGTAAAACAAAAACAATCCGCTTCGCATCCAGTGATAAGGTGGATATCGTGGAAACAGATCGCCAGAAGCTTGAGTTCTCCTACTCGGATCCATCTGGCTTCCACTTCATGGATATGGTTTCCTATGAAACTGTCACCCTGCAGCCTGAATTGATCGGTGATAATAAAAATTTCCTCGTGGAAGGCATGAACGCTGAGATTCTATTTATCGAAGGAAGTCCCGTTACCGTTGATGTGCCATCCGTTGTTGAACTAGAGGTTTCAGACACATCTGATGGAATCAAGGGAGACACCGCCAATAACCCGACCAAGCCAGCAACGCTTGAGACAGGTCTTGTTGTGCAAGTACCTCTGTTTGTTAAGATCGGTGATAAACTCAAGATCAACACCACAGAGTCCTCCTACTCTGGACGCGCGAACTAATCGCGCCCGCATCTAGTTTTTCACTTACTATTTTTCATACAGCGGCTCGTTTTCTAAGACGAGCCGCTGTTTTTATTTGCCCCCTCAGCGAACGCCCCATAGATTCATCCCGCCATGACTTGGAACGATCAATTTCTTACCCTCTTCCGCCGCTGTGTAGAACAATACCAGAACGGCAACGATGATTTTCACTCTTACTATGAGCCAGAGGATCTGGAGTTTCTACAATCTATCGGTTACAAACCTCGCGAGCTTTTTGACTTTGTGGAGGACCTCGTGGATGGTGGCTCACCTACCGAATCTACCGCGCTTCTTGTAGCTGCCGCCCGGCGTGATTACTTCCTCACTGTGCAGCAAGGTGTGCTCAGCGAGCACGAAATCAGCACGGATGAGCTTCCATCCAAGCAAGACACCCTAGATGGCATCACTTACTTCCCGCGCATCATCGCCAAGGCAAAAGCCAAGCTCCGTGGTGAGCTCAATCCTGATATTATGTTTAGCTGTGGCGGCGACCGCAATTTTTTGAGAACACATGGCGATATCAGCCCTGCTGATTTCCTCAGGCACGTATGGGCAGGCGGCGATGATGACACACACATCGCGGATTACGTCCGCTCTCAATCATCACAGGCATAACACACGCTTCTTTTCCGCCTCAAGACTACCACCTATCACTTCTAACAAACTGAGCCATGAAAGATTACAAAGGAGAGCAAATCCTCGTCGTTACCCGCGCACTTTTTGACGAGCTGGGCGATTTCCAAGGTATCAATGCCGATGTTGAAAACTACCTACCTACACTCCTCAACCCCCAGAATAATTTTTTCATGGATCGAGGCGCGGCCGAGGAGGACCCAAGCCACAAGCAGCTCATTCCCTACTGCATTTTCCGAGTGAAGGATGAAACAGGCACCCGCTACCTCCACTACACACGGGGGAAATCTGGTGGGGAATCCCGCCTGCACGCGCAGGTTTCCATCGGCATCGGAGGCCACATTAATCCTGTCGATCAACGTGAAGATCACCTTGGTATGGATACTTACATGGCGGGTGTAGAACGTGAGATCGATGAAGAACTCAACATCGGCGGTGGGCACACCAATAAAATCGTAGGGCTGCTCAACGATGACTCTAATTCCGTTGGCCAAGTCCACTTAGGAGTCGTGCACATGATCGATCTAGAAAGCGACGACGTCGCAGCCAATGAAGATGCCATTGCCAACCTTTCACTCACCACACTGGAAGAGCTCCGTGGAGATCTCTATGATCGACTAGAAACATGGACCAAATCCTGTGTTGATGTGATGGAGAAACTCTAGAGAAAATGCTTCCCGTTTAAGCGCACCGATCGGAGCCTTTCTTTAATGTTAGCAACATGCCCAAAGAGCGGCAGCTCGGTAGGGTCGCTTTGCCAAAGCGACCGCACGGCGCCAAGACGGGTGATCAGACTCGGCAGTTTTTTGACACACAAGGCTTAGCTGTTTTTGAGAAAAATTTACGGCGTAGCGAAGATCCGATTTTACAAGCAGAAGCGGATTCACCCCGCGGTCATTTTGGCAAAATGACCCTACCGCCTAACGGGCCAGAGTGATAGAAATTCAACAATCGTGTGAATCGGCCCCCTCCGCCATTTTCGCATCCAGTTAGACTAGGTGCTGGCGAAGAGAGCACACACACAAAAAAACTGGTAGAAATGACAATGAAATCAAAAACAGTTTTTTCAACACCGCAATTAAATGTTGAATTTCAAAATTTGGCTATTCCCCGATTTGGGGGGATTTTTTCCGCTCAATACAGCAACCAGTTCCCCACTAGAAATAGAAATTATAAATCAACTCAAGAGGTTCACCTTTAAGTTCTTTGAGCACAGACTTAGACATCTTAGGCAGACTTGCCTGCCTGATAGCCCGCTGAGTGAAGCCTGTCTCGATAAGATTAGCGCCCACCACCTCTTGGAACTTCACGCCAGAGACCTTACCGTTTTTATCAACGTAGAATCTAACAGAAACTACGCCGGGAACGATGTGATCACGGTGCTGTTCGCAATTCCTACGCCACTGCAGCTCCACCGCCTTACTAACAAGCGCCTGATAGCGCCCCAAGGGTGAGTTCTTGACATTGAGCGCGCTTTTTCCACGGCGTGAAATGGAGCCTGTGATTTTGTTTTTCTTCGAATGTCCCCTGAAGCCGTCCTTTTTGGGATCTTGCTCAGTGGCGTCTCCACTGCCTTCTTTTTTTGATCCTTTGTTAGGTTTTTCTTTGGGAGAACTTTCCGCCTTGGGTTCGTCTTGAATGTTTTTCTTTCCGTCATCGTTTTGCGATGCTGGCATGGGCGTGCCTTGCTCTAAATGTTTGTTCTTTGGCTTGGCACTACTGCTTTCCTCCGGAAGCGGCTTGTTTTCCACCTTGGGTGCATCATCGATGTCTTGTGAATCTTTCCTAGCTGTCGCTTCTTGGGGAGTTTCCGTTTCTTTGCCTTTTTTATCCATACCGACGGAGCCGTCCTTATGTGTGCTATCGACGGTTTCGGTTTGCCCAGGAAACAGCGGAGCTACCCCATCCTGAGAAGGAGTGTTTGGCTTAGCCGATGGATCAGGCGGTAGCTCGGAAGCGGCGGCAGTATCGCGCTCGCCAAGAATATCGGTCGGCTCAGTGGGTTTACCAGCTTGCTCTTCTGAGGTCCTAGCAAAGCGGCGCTTCTGCTCCTCAGGGGGCTTCATCCCCTTTGGTTTTTCCGGCTCTTTCTTCTCCGTCACCATTGGAGGCTTAGGCGCGGGTGGCTTCTGTGCCGTTGCCGGAGGAGGTTTGGGCAATGACTTCTCAGGTCCTGGTGCAGGAGGCGGTAAAACAGGAGCCACGGGCGGGACCTCAGGAGCACGGTGAAGCATAATAGTGACCTCTGGCTCAGGATCTCTCTCGCGTTCTGGTGCCTCATAAGCGAACAATGGCAGGTCCCAGAATACCAATAGCACCCAGAAGCCAATTACGCAGACATGTGCTAACACCGCCGCACCGACGGATAGCAAAGCTCGTTTTTGGATGAGTGTAAACTGGCTCAAAGCACAAGTAGGATACCCCAGAAACTCACATTTCAAACCGTTAAATCAGCAAAATAAAGTCAACAGTGATACTTGAAACTTAGCCCACCTCCCGCCATCTTGCCGCAGTGAAGATTGAGGTGGATTGCTTGCAAGCGCAACGGATGGATCAGTATCTGGTGGGGAAACTTCCAGAGCTTTCCCGATCCCGCATTCAGGCACTTATCAAATCTGGCGATATTCTGTTGAATGGGCATAAGAGTAAGGCCAAGCAGACGGTAACCAATGGTGATACTATTTCCGTCAGCATCCCAGAGAGCGTAAAGGAAACCGCCCAACCCCAGGATATTCCACTGGAGGTGCTCTATGAGGACGAGCACATCATCGTTATCAACAAAGCGCCCGGTATGGTGGTGCACCCTGCTGCTGGAAATGCCGATGGCACACTCGTAAACGCGCTGCTCTTCCACTGCAAAGGGCAACTTTCCGGCAGCGGCGGAGAAGAACGGCCAGGGATTGTGCATCGTTTGGACAAAGATACTTCTGGCTGCATCATCGCGGCTAAGAGCGATGTAGCACACCAGTCACTGGTCAAACAATTTGCTGATCGCACAAACGAAAAACGCTACCTTGCTGTGATACAGAGTGTTCCTAACAAAAAGGAAGATAGCATCTTTACCCACATCGGTAGGCATCCAGTGAATCGGCTCAAGATGGCTGTGGTGAACCCCGGCAGCGGTAAAGCAGCCATTACTGATTACCAAGTCCTCCAGCAAGCCAAGGACGGCACCTGCCTTGTGAAATGTGACCTACACACTGGCCGCACTCACCAGATACGTGTCCACATGCTGCATCTTGGCACACCGATTCTTGGCGATCCCATTTATGCGAAACCTCATCGGCAACCCGTGCAGACAGGCAGGCTGATGCTACACGCATGGCAGCTAGTCATGGAACATCCCCGCACGGGAAAGAAAATGGCGTTTGAAGCACCGATCCCGGAGGAATTTTATCCATGGTCATGCCAGATGGAGGATGGACACGGCAGCCCCACAGAGTAAACTCAACTACAGGCCAGAGTGCGCCCAGTTTCCCTATGAATGATGAAAATTTGATCGACTCACTTCTGCCAGCCGTGCAGCAGCAGTTAGAATCTCCGCAGACCCCTTACGTCAAAAAAACACTCACCCGACTTACCACGCAGGAGAATCTATCGGAGGAGCGTGCGCTAGAAATGATTGCGCTCTGTTTGGCGGACGAGTCAAACCGCATGTTTATCGATAAGCGGGACTTTGATGTGGAGCGATACAAAGAATTGTTAGATTCCCTTAGCGGAGAATAGCATCTTGTAAAGGACGCACATACTAGCCCTGTGGGCTGAGAGCGGCAAGTATCAGTCTGAAATCCAGTTAATCTTGCCAATCCTGTCTCAAAAACAGCACGGAAGATTTACTCAGCGTTTTTTGCCTCACCTTCCTCTTCTTCCTCGATAGGTGCCTTGGGCATTTTCTCAACTTCGTCGAGGAGGTTCACCATCTCGACACCGCGTTCTGCGGAGGAGTCTAGGCGGAACATCAGGATCGGTGTGCAACGTAGCACCACACGCTTGGCGATGCGGCTCTGGATCATGCCGCGTTTTTGCTCAAGCTGCTCAATGACACGGTGGCCATGTCCGCCGAGCACGCTGACAAATACTTTTGCCTCGCGCAAATCCTGCGTGATCTCCGCCGCACTGATTGTTACGAGTGCGTTTTTGAATTCAAAATCACGCTGCACCACCGTGCTAATCTCACGGCGAAGCAGTTCATTAATTCTATCAAGACGCTGGCTCACTGGTCTGAATCACAAATTCGTTAGAGGGTCTGCTCGATCTTCTCAAGGATGTAGCACTCGATGACATCGCCTTCTTCATACTCGTTGAAATCACCCAAGCGGATACCGCAATCGATACCTTGCTTCACCTCATCCACCTCATCTTGGTGGCGACGGAGGGTGGACATCTTGCCATCAAACACAGGCACCTTGCCGCGGAGAACGCGAGCGTGTGCGGTGCGGGTGACTTTGCCATCCTTGACGATGCAGCCAGCGGCACGACCACGGCGAACTTTGAAGATCTGTTTCACATCAGCATGACCAATAATGGTTTCCCGGGTGAGCGGATCAAGCATACCAAGCATTGCTTCCTCAACGGTATCGATGAGTTCGTAAACAATCGAGAAGAGTTTGATCTGCACGCCTTCGCGCTTGGCAGCCTTCACGGCATTGCTTTCCACTTTGGTGTTAAATCCAAGCACCACGGCATCTGATGAGCTTGCCAGAAGAATGTCGTTTTCTGTGATGGCACCAGCGGCGGATTTGATGAAGTTCGCCTCCACCTTATCGCTCTTGATATCGCCAACGGCGTTTTCAATGGCTTGCACAGAGCCCTGCACGTCACCTTTAAGGATCAGCTTGAGCTGAGCTTTGTTATCGCCTTGCACCATGGAGAGAAGGTCCTCCATGCGGCTTTTCTTAGGACGCACCAATCTGGATTGACGTTTTTCTTCGAGTCTCTCCTCGGAGAGTTTCTTAGCTGCGCGCTCGTTTTTCATCTGCACGAGCTCATCGCCAACGTGTGGCAGCTCGGCAAATCCGATCACCTCCACAGGTGTGGCTGGACCAGCTTCTTTTACCTGCTCGCCGAGATCGTTGAGCATGGATTTTACCTTGCCGGCATACGGGCCACAAATGAATGGCACACCTGCTTTGAGAGTTCCTGCACGGACCATGACGGTGGCGGTGGGGCCTTTGCCAGCTTGAACCTTTGCCTCGATGACAGAGCCTCTGGCGTTGGCGCGAGGGTTGGCCTTCAGCTCTAACACTTCAGCTTGAAGCGCCATCAGCTCAATCAGATCCTCCATCCCCTGCCCTGTGGTTGCGGAAACTTCCACGCACTCCACCTCACCTCCGAAATCGACGGGCGTAAGCTCATGCTCCATGAGCTGAGTCTTGACGCGGGTGGGATCAGCTCCTTGGGTATCACATTTATTGATCGCAACGATGATGGATTTCTTTGCGTCCTTAGCGTGCTTGATCGCCTCAATAGTCTGCGGCATGATGCCGTCATCTGCAGCTACCACTAGCACGACGATGTCTGTGATGTCTGCACCGCGGGCGCGCATTTCTGTGAAAATAGAGTGCCCTGGGGTATCGATGAAACTGATTGGTCGGCCTTCGTGCTCTACGCGGTAGGCGCCGATGTGCTGCGTGATTCCACCAGCCTCACCTGATGTGACACGGCTCTTGCGCACGTAGTCTAACAGAGATGTTTTACCATGATCAACGTGCCCCATGAAGGTGATGATGGGGGCGCGGAGCTCCAGCTTCTCCTCAGGCTCGTGCTCGACAGCCTTAGGCTCTTTGATTTTCTTTTTCTCCTTGTGAACACCGCCACCTTTCTCACGCTTCTCGCGCTCGAATTTGAAGCCATGCATTTCACAAAGTTTCTCAGCGATTTCTGGCTCGATAGCCTGTGTGGGAGCTACGAACACCTCTAGCTTAATGAGGTCCGCCATTAGCTGGAATGGCTTGAGATTCATCAAGTCAGCCAGATCACTAACGATGATCGGAGGCTTAATCGTAATGACGTTTCCTTCTGAAACCTCAGCCGTGCTGGCTTCCTCATCAGCTGCTGGCTCATCGGTAGGAGCTGGTGCTGCGGAGGATGTTTTCTCAAGCGAGAAATCGTCGGTTTTCTTATCCAGAATTTTGGAAATGGCAGGAAGGTCTGGCTTATCACCGCCCTTCTTGTGCACCACGGAGGTTTTTTTCTTCCCCCCTTCTTCCTCGAAAATATCCAATGCGGCGGCCTTCTGCTGGTCCACAGTTTTACCTTTGGACTCAGCTTCTTGCCGCTGCCGCTCACGGCGCGACACTTTCTTCTCGCTGTCATCAATGAGATCGAGAATCTTTTTTTCTTTTTTAGGTTTGTCGCTAGAATCAGCCATGTGGTGCTTTCGGGTGTTGGGTGGGGGTGGTGTTAGATTGGTTTGTTAGGAGGGATGCTCCAGTGTAGGTGCTGGCGCTTGGGTTGTGAAGGAGATAGGGAAATTAGCTCTCTTCTGTCTGAGGCGTCTCAGGTGCGGATTCCTCAGCGGGTGCGCTATCAGTAGGTGCGGCCTTGCTAAGAATATCAGCTGCTGCTTCATCGGAAATCTCAAGTGCTTGTGCGATGTAATCGGCGGGCATTTGAGCTACGAGCTCAGCGCTAGCACCGCCAGCACGGAAAAGTTTATCAGCCATTTCAGCATCAATGCCAAGCTGCTCACCTAGAGTGGTGGCGGCATCACCTACGCGAGCCTCGAATTGCTCGTGCTGAGTTTCATCTTTGCTGACCTGCACATCCCAGCCCATCAGCTTGGCTGATAGACGCGCATTCTGGCCGCGGCGTCCGATCGCCTTGCTCAGCTCTTCTTCATCCACGGTGACGGAAACCACTTTGTTTTCCTTATCCAAGTTAATGGTGCGGATGTTCGCTGGCTTGAGTGCCTCTACCACAAAGGTAGCAGGATCATCACTCCAACGTATGATATCGACTTTTTCGTTGTTAAGCTCACGCACGATGTTCTTCACGCGTGCACCACGGAGGCCTACACATGCGCCAACGGGATCTACTTTTTCATCGTTGGTAGAAACAGCAACCTTAGTGCGATATCCAGCTTCACGGGCGATGCCACGGAGCTCGACGGTGTTATCTGCAATCTCAGCAACTTCTGATTCAAAGAGGCGGCGCACGAAGTTAGGGTGGCTACGGGAGAGAATGATTTCAGGTCCACGGGTCTCATTTTCCACTGCCACGACGTAAACGCGAATGCGGTCGCCGATAGTGTAGTCCTCCGTCACCACGCGCTCGCGGGACGGGATGCGGCCTTCGAATTTCCCGAGGTCAATCATCACATCGCTTTTCTCAAAGCGGCGGACAGTGCCGCTGACAATATCACCGGCACGATCTTTGAACTCATCATAGATCATTTCCTTCTCCGCCATGCGCAGGCGCTGCATCATGGTTTGCTTGGCAGTTTGCGTAGCGATGCGGCCGAAGTTTTTAGGTGTGACATTGAAATCAATCTGATCGTCCAGCTCCGCGTCAGCTTTTTTCTGGCGAGCCAGCGTCAGGGGAACTTCATTAAACTTATCAACGTGATCGTCATCAGCTACTACGGTGAGCGCGGCGTAGATTACGGTGTCGCCTTTCTTAGTATCAACGTCAGCACGGATATTCTCAATGGCATCAGCACCGGGAACCATCTTGCGGTAAGCGGAAATAAAAGCAAACTCGAGCGCGGAGAGGACCTTATCACGGTCGATTCCTTTTTCTTTTTCGTAGTAGTCAATGAGAGCGACGATATCGTTAGTCATAGCGTGTTTCTGGCGGGTAAATGTTGTTAGTCTAGGGGAATTGGGGAAATTGGGAAAGTTAGGTCATCAGCAAATCGGGGTGACTTTTCTACGTCTTTAGGAAGTGTGCCTGAGGGGATGAGCCGAATATCAAAGTAGCCAAAATGCCCTCTTGAGAAAGTAGGGAGAAGATAGCTTTGAGATTTAGCCCACGCCTTTAGACACAACCTTTAGACACAAAAGAGTGGGTCTGATGACCCACCCCCGAGCGTTCGTAGAGCTGATGCGCAGGAGCCATACGTGCGAACAGCCTTTCTGACAAGCAGAAACTCAAGGTTTCGCAGGGAAAAATAGGAGCACAACTCCCCTGCTCTGATAAAAAATGATAATTTCGATAAAAAACATCTTGCCATTCTTCGGCTGGTACGTATTTTGCGCCCGCCCAGCAGCCCGAAAGGGAAGTGAGGCAACCAAATCCAACCAAAGCGCAGATAGCTCAGTTGGTAGAGCAGTTGGCTTTTAACCAATTGGTCCTGGGTTCGAGTCCCAGTCTGCGTACCACTCCCTTCACACTCAACGAGTTACAAAAGTTCGATCAACGGGTCTCCACCAAAGTTTGGGGACTTTTATGTTTTAGCCACACTCCGCGATGACTCTCAAGCGGTAGTTCTCGAAGTTTTTAAAGCCATATGCCCGGCGTTGGATGAGTTTCATCTTTCTGTGGAAGCCCTCCGTAATTCCGTTGCTCTTACTGAAGCGCCACATGCAGACGATGGCTTCGTGGGTCTCCACCAAAGATTGGGGACTTTTATGTTTTAGCCACACTCCGCG
>JBMYYO010000057.1:0-17444 GCA_049609505.1 Akkermansiaceae bacterium
CCGCTGGTGAGCGGCTGCTTGGTAGGGGCGTTTTGCCAAAACGACCGCGTGGTGAATCCGCATTCATCTCCCAGCCTCGGCAACCTCGCTACTCCAGAAAATCACACTCGCTTCCGCAAGGAGTTGAGTTTGTTGGTTTCAAGAAAACGCATCGTGTGACACCCCTCCCCCAGCACCTCCGGCCGCTTTGGCAAAGCGGCCCTACCGCTGGCAGCTCGGAATGGCACAAGGCCACAAACCAACACCTAATAACTTATTCACATTCTTGCCAAACGGCGATGAACTCCTTGGCTTTACTTGGATCGTTGATGGCTATGTGGGTGTTAGTTGCTTGTGAATAAAGTGCTGATAACTGTTCCTTGCTGAGCTGGCGTTTGCGCAGAATGGAAAATCGACCAGACCCAGACGGAGTAAGTTTCCGGTGCAGCTCATAGGCAATGCGCCCCATCGTCATGCGCACATTAAGCTCAATGATGTGCCTCAGTGCCAGCGAACCGTCGGCATGGCGGTAGATCATGGCATCGATCCCTACCGGTCCCGTGTAGCCTGGCAACATTTCACGGAGCGCTGCGGGTAATGTGTCTCGATAAAATGCAGGTGCTCCTGAGCGGCGGAAGAAAAACTCTCGCTGCTCGGCATCCATGCCACTGCCCCATTTGGAATCGATCCGGGTGCCGAGGTAGCGTCCTCGGGCATCGTTTTCCATTCGGGTCACAGCGAGAAATTGGCAATCGCCCGATTTCATTTCGTAAAGCGATGAGAAGTCAAAGCATCGATCATGCCACGGCTCTATCACCACTCCTCCGTGCTGCTGCAGAGTATTCTTGATCCAACTTCGGGTGGCTTCATCAAGGGAGGTCACTCGCCGATGTCCCCTGCCCGCGCATGAGAAATCAGCCTTGAGAAGCACCTCCCCTGTTGCCAGCAAGGATTCGGTTTTTCTAATCGTGGCATCCAGATCGGAGCAATGGATGGCAGTTTCTGGCAGATCCAGCATCTGCTGTAGCTGCACTCCGCTACCTTTACTGAGCCAAAGGTTCGGGATTGGTTTACGCCATGGCTGCGGGATGCTTGGCGATACTTGGCAGGAAAACGGCTCCAGCATCTGCGAGGCTTCAGGCGACCATGCCCAGGGCCGAATCCCTCCAAGCTTCCTCTCTGATTGACCGCTGAGCTCCCCTTGAGTGACGATTTCTGGTAGATTCAACCCTGCGCGGAGTAGCTGGGCGAGGTGGGCATTATCGGGCCTCTCCCTGAGCAGAGCCATATCATCACGCCTGCACCATGCCAGTGTCAGCAGCTCAAGATCCTGCTCCATTGTCAGCTCCATCTTACTGGGCGTGTAGCTAGCTCCCACTGCCGCCGCCGCTGCGTGGGACTCAGCATTAGGGTTAAACCAATGCACGACTGGCGTGCGACCGCGCGATTGCTCACAGACCTCTAGTTGGCTAATAAAATCATCATCAAGCCCCGCTAAACGCCGCCCCTCAGCATTAAATGGGGCCATGCCTTTTGCCTTCGCCGGAGCCAACGGAAAGGTCAGAGAGGTCTTGAACGCCAGCCAATCGCTTTCCCCTTGCTGCTTCCACTTACGGAACCACTTCACGCCATGGCCGACGTGGCCAATCTCATCAAGGTAAATTTTCTCCAACACCGCCGCTGTCCCCGCATCCCCAGCTTGCCTAAACAATCCAGCGTAGTGTTTGGAGAAGTCCAAGTTCGCCTGCTCGAAGGTGAGATTGAGTCGGGTCACAAAATCGAGTGGAGTTTCCATCGGCGCGATCAATCGCCAGAAGTAATCGTTCACGGGAAGCTCCCCGAAGTTTATCCCACAGTCGCGCATCCGGCGCAGATACATGCGCGTGTGCATTTGCTCTTCCCGCATCGCCTCATAGACGCCTCTGCGGTATTCTCTAGGGGCATTGGGAAACTTCAGCAGCACCAGCGCCATTAGCTCAGCGGCAAGAAGCTCGTGGTTTGCCAGAAAGTGCAGCATTTTCCCGCGCTCCGCATCGTCATCCAGCTTATTGACTCCGGGAAACTCAGCACGCACGCCCTTAGCAGTGACTTCCAGCTCGTGTGGCCTAGCTGGCGCATCAGGGTGAGAGATAGCAGCACCAGGTGCATCATCGCTCAAATTCTCTGGCGAGAGCACCAATTTCTCCTCCAGTGATGTAGAAAACAACACACGCTCTGCCGCCTCACGAATCTGCATGGCGGAAGAATGCGGGCTGGTGATGGACAAGGAAAGAAAACCTTGCCAAAAAACACCACAGGCAAATACTTCACCCCATGAAACTCATCCACCTCCTCGCTATCCTCTCGCTTGCTTTATTCACGTCCTGCAGTGATTCACCTGAGAACTTGGTGGATGATCAGATCAGCTTCATGGAGGAAATGACGGAACTCATCGAAGAGGTAGCCGACGGTAAAACCTCATCCGCCGATGCCGCAGAACAGATTAAAGAGTGGGGAGAAAAAGGTGAAAAACTGCAAGAGCGAATGAAAGCCCTGCGCAAGGAAGACGGCGCTGAAGAGGCATTTAAGGATGCGGGGAAAAAGCATGAAGAGCGCAGCAAAAAGGCGATGAAGGACTTCTTCAGCGCAATGCAAAAGCTCCAGAAATCAGGGCGTATGACCAAAGAGCTGCAAGAAGCCATACGCAACGTAAAGTAATAACCACGCCGAGAAGGCTCTCTGCCAATCAGCTGATATTTCATGGCTCAGGAAGACAAGCCACCCCAAGAACGTCTAGCATCACTAGACGCGCTGCGTGGGTTTGACATGTTCTGGATCATCGGTGGCGCGGGCATGGTAGTGGCACTCGCCAAGGTGCTGGGGTTTCCGCAGGAATTTGTTGAGGGACTGGCAAAACAGATGACTCATGTGAAGTGGGATGGCTTCCGGTTTTTCGATCTTATTTTTCCGCTGTTTGTCTTTATGACTGGGCTCTCCGTGCCCTACTCGATCTTGAGCAAATATGACAAAGGAGTCTCCACTCTGCGGCTGCAATTAGGTATTATCAAGCGCAGTACCATTCTTATTTTGTTAGGCCTGAGTTTCTCTGTCTTTAAGTTTCAGCCAGAAGTCATCCGGCTCTACACCGTGCTGTGGTTGATCGGCATGAGCTATCTGATAGGAGCCAGCATCACCCTGCATGTGGAGTCATGGAAGCGGCGTCTAGTTGTTTTCTTTGTAGTCCTGCTGGCCTATCATCTCGCGATGTTCTACCTCCCCTTTCCCGGTAAAGAAGCTGGTATTACCCCAGAAAACAACCTGGCCGCATGGGTGGATAGGAACTTCATCCAAACCAACCTCTACCGTGGTGTTTATGATCCGGAGGGCAGCATCCGTGTGATTACGGGCGGGATGCTATGCATGCTTGGTGGCTTGGTCGGCGAGCGTGTCCGTTGGTTTGGCAATGCCAACATCCGCTGCAGTGGCGAGCTTGCTGGAGCCGGGCTTACTTGCCTATTGTTAGGTTGGATTTGGAGCTTTGCCTTTCCGATGATCAAGGATCTGTGGTCGCCTTCTTTTGTCCTTTGGGCGGCGGGGTTATCCCTGCTCTTGATGTGCCTGTTTTACACTGTGATCGATGTTTGGAAACAACGCTGGATCGGCTGGGTCTTCCTCCCTATCGGCATGAATGCCATCGTGATCTACGTTTCCCAATGGTATGTGCCGTGGCATGGCATCCGCGATTTTTTCTTCCGAGGATATGCCAAAACCTTGAGCGAGCCAGCACAGCAAAACCTCGTGATGTTCGGCGGCTTGGTGATGGTGCAGTGGCTGATTCTTTTCTGGCTGTATCGGCGGAAGATTTTTATTCGAGTTTAGGGAACCTCTAGGTATTTTGTTTTTTCAGACAAGATTAACAAGATTGAAGAAGTGAGGTTCATGGTGCCATACCCCAAGGAAAAAAATCCTGAAAATCTTGTGAATCCTGTCTAAAACACCAAAAGAATAGCACCGCACTACTAGCTCAGGATTCCCTTGATCACTTTTGCTGGTTTTACGCCGGTTAGTTTTTGGTCTAACCCTTGATAGGGCACAGAGAGTTGTTTATGATCGTGGCCTAACAAATGCAGCAAAGTGGCGTGAAAATCCCGAACATGCACGGGATCTTTAGCGACGTGATAGCCCATCATATCAGTTTCTCCGTAGCTGCTGCCAGCCTTCACACCAGCACCTGCCATGAAGTAAGTGAAGGCGTTCGGGTTGTGATCTCTACCAAGGAAGGTCATCTTCTGTCCGCCACGGTTCTCCTGCATCGGGGTGCGGCCAAATTCTCCCCCCCAAATTAAAAGAGTATCTTCTAACAAACCTCGCTGTTTCAAATCTCCAATTAGTGCAGCTACGGGTTTATCCATGCCGAGGCACTTATTTTTGAACCCCTTATTGAGCGCCTCACTGCCGCTGGCTCCGTGAGCATCCCACCCCATATCATAGAGCTACACCACCCGACTCCCCGCCTCTAACAACCTCCGCACCAGCAGGCAATTATTGGCAAATGATTCCCTCCCGGGCTTCGCGCCATACGCCTTGAGCACGTGAGCGGGTTCTTTTTTGATATCCATCACCTCGGGCGCAGCCATTTGCATCCGATAAGCCATCTCATACTGCGCAATGCGGGTGAGTGTTTCCGGATCACCTAGCTCATCATAGGTTTGTTGATTGAGTTTTTTGAGAGAATCAAGAGCAGCTCGGCGCAGATCCTGGCTGGTTCCTGCGGGGTTCTTGATCGAGAGCACGGGATCTCCCGAGGAGCGGCACTGCACCCCTTGATAGACGGATGGTAAAAACCCCGAGCCCCAGAGAGATTTGCCCACGCGTGGGATACCACCTGAGAGTAATACCATGAAGCCGGGCAAGTTTTGGTTTTCACTACCGAGACCGTAAGTTGTCCAAGCACCAATCGATGGGTAGCCAAGGTTTTGGTTTCCCGTCTGAATCATCAGCTGCGCTGGCCCGTGATTAAACTGATCCGTCACCATGCTTTTGATAAAACATAAATCGTCCGCGTGCTTGGCGATGTGCGGGAGCCGATCCGAGATCCACGCGCCGCTCTGGCCGTGTTGCTTAAACTTATAAACAGGGCCCAGCATCTTGGGGGTCCCCTGAATGAATGCAAACCTCTGCCCTGCTAAATACTCAGACGGACAGTCCTTGCCGTTGTATTTTTCCAGTTCTGGTTTGTAATCAAATAACTCTAACTGGCTAGGCGCACCCACGAGGTGAATGAAGACCACACGTTTTACTTTAGCAGGTAGCTTGGGTGCCAAGGGTGCGAGTGGTGCGGATGGATCATGCTTGATCTCATAGCTGCCGCCATCCGCTAGACCTGCTGCCTGAGCTTGCGCCGTCATCCATAAACCTCCCAGCCCCAGGCCACACTCACGAAGAAAATGGCGGCGCGTGGTGTGGCGGAGAGTTTCCGCATTGAGGCGATCATAGATATTCATTGTGATGAGGCTTGGAGGAGGGCTAGTGCGTCAAAGCTTGATCGAGATTGAGCAGCACGGAGGCGACGGTTTCCATTGCCATTTTTGGCTGACCTGACTTGGAAACACGACGGTGAAGAGCAAGGAGTTCCTTGAGCTGTTTTGGTTTGATTTTTTGTGAGGTAGCCATGCGGTAGCCTTGTGCAATTTTTTCCTCGAGCGGGGCGCTAGGGATGGCGTCAAGCCGTTTGGCAAATCTGGCAATGCACTCTACGAATACTGGATCGTTGAGAGTAGTTAGAGCGGCGATGGGGGTGTTACTGACGATGCGGCGCTTGTTACAATTTTCCCGTGAAGGGGCATCAAATGAAGCAAAGCTTGGGTATGGGCTACTGCGTTTCACGTAGGTATAAATGGCGCGACGGTAGCGCTGTGGGTCACCCGGCTTAGGTGTCTTCCAGCGTGTGCCCCCTCCCCCACTCGCAGGCGTGTAGCCGCCGGATGGGATAGGTGGATAAACGGCTGGGCCGAATTGCTGGCGGTTCAGCAAGCCTGAAACAGCAAGCGCCTGATCGCGGATCATCTCCGCGCTGAGCCTATTCCTCGGGCCACGAGCCAATAGCATATTCCGTGGGTCCTTCGCCCGTAGCTCAGCACTTGTCTTAGAGCTTTGCCGGTACGTAGCACTGAGCACAATTTCACGGATGAGAGACTTCACACTCCATTTCATTTCCGTTTGAAAGCGCACCGCTAGATCATCAAGCAATAACGGGTGGCTAGGCAAGTGCCCGGATGAGCCGAAGTCCTCCAAGGTTTCCACCAAACCGTAACCAAAGAGCTGCTCCCAGAATCTATTCACAGCTACCCGAGCGGTCAGTGGGTTCTCTGGTGAAACAAGCCAACGCGCTAGATCTAACCGGTTCGCCCTCTTATGCCTTTTCTTCAACTCTGGCATGGAGGCTGGCACATCCGGCTCTGGGATGAGTGTTGTTTTATTCAGCCAGTTCCCTCGATCAAACACACGGGTTTCGCGGCTCATCATGGGGAACATCTGCTCCAGCACCGGCAGTGCTGTCGCTGGGATTGCACGCTGCTGTTTAGTCAGCAGTGCGAGACGGGCGTTATTTGCCTTCGCCTCGGCAGATGTTATAAACTTTTGCCATGCTGGGTCATCTGTCACCGCGATTCGGCCACGCCGCGGCACCAGTGGAAACGAGGCGAGGAGAAATTGATTATATCTCAGCTTCACGGTCAGTTGGCCACCCTCTGTGAGCGCTAAGGGAGAAGCCAAAACAAGCACCGCTCGGCGAGCACGATAGATCTTACTATACGGCCCCCAGCCACCGCTTGATTTTGGGTTTAGGCTATCTCGTGGGTTCATCGGCGGGCTTGGATCATCGCCTAACAAATCAGCAATCGCCACGGATTGAGGTTTCCCACCAGGTACTGTGTAGTGGATGGAAACGGAGGAAAGCACAGAGCCCCATTCGCCAGAATGCGCGGCCAACGCTGGATCAAGTGGTAAGATATCCAGCCGCATTGCAGTTAGCTCCTTCATGCCAACAGGGGCAGCGTGAGTGATAGTCAGCGTGGTGTTTCTAGAGAGCGTGCCCGCTGCTCTGAACTCAGTGTATCCCTCGTGCTCGAGCGTTTTAATCTTAGTGCGATTACTGGTTATTTTTGCGGTAGAAATAGGATTCCAAGGCGTCTGCGAGTTAAGGATACGTGCATCCATCACACGCCCTATTCTCAGGTCATCGATCTGCTTTTGAATTTGATTCGCTTTGGAAAAATCAGCATGTTTGTTAGGAACGCGGATGCGTGGGTGATGGCTCGATAGGTCTTGATCACGGGTGTTATTAAAAAACGCATAGAACTTGTAGTATTCATCATGCTGGATCGGCTCATACGGGTGAGCATGACACTGAACACAGCCGAAGGTTAGCCCTTGCCAAGTTTCCCACGTAGTGGCAACCCGATCCATGGTGGCGATCACGCGGAATTCTTCATCGTCTGTGCCACCTTCTTCGTTCGATTGAGAGAGCCGATGGAATGCCGTTGCTACACGATCACCCATGGTTCTGTTAGGCAATAAATCGCCTGCTATCTGGCTGGTGGTGAATTTATCAAATGGAGTATCGTTATTGAACGAGCGGATCACCCAGTCTCGATACGGGTGCATGGGGCGGTTCCGGTCCGTGCCCAGACCCTCTGAGTCTGCGTAGCGCGCGAGGTCCAGCCAGTTACTCGCCCAGCGCTCGCCGAAGTGGGGAGATGAGAAGAGCCGCTCGACCGCTGACCGGTAGGTTTTTTCCGGGTCGGTTAGGTAAGATTTTTCAAAAACATCAAGCTCTTCCAGGGTCGGTGGAATACCAGTGAGATCAAGCGAGAGCCTACGTAGCAACACCGCTGGCGAGGCCTCTGGCGCGGGGGTAAGCTTCTCGGTTTCTAAGCGCTTCAAGACAAAGTAATCGGTGGTGGTTTTCACCCATTTTTCATCATGCACTTTTGGTTTGGTGTAACGATTCGGCTTTTCTAACGACCAATGTTTGCCCCACTTGGCACCCTCTTTGATCCACTGCCGTAGTGTTTCCACATCGTGCTTAGCGAGTGGTGCTCCGTGGTCGGCTGGAGGCATAATGTCATCGCTATCACCCGTGGTGATTCTCCGCATCAGCTCAGATGCATCGGGACTTCCTGGCACGACAGTGCGCTTACCGGATTTCCCTTTTGCCAGTGCCTCATCGCGGTAAATAAATGAAACGTTGCTCTCTTTCTTCACACCACCGTGGCAGGCGATGCAATGGGTATTCAAAATCGGCCTTACATCACGAGAAAAATCAACCGCTGCTGTGAGTGGGGAAATTAGGACGATCAGCGAAGCTGGTATGGTAATGAGATGCTTGATAGGAAAACGATACGATTTTCTGAGCAAAAAACATTCATAATTCACAGAAAAATCACAGTGCATTCATCATCTCTTCTTTTATTACTGGTCTATTCCTCAACGAACGCAGCACCGATCCATGACTGACCACGCCATAGAAACACACAGCTCTGCTGGCACCATTCCAGCGCTGTGCAGGGGCGACGGCAAGCTGCTGGAGCACTGGCTTGAGCGAAGACCTCTGGCATCGGTTGCCTTTTGCGTGCCTGCCATTTTTCTTGGCTGTGGTGCTTACGGTTTCACCATGGGTCTCTGGAAGGGTTGGGAAATGGCGAGTTACGTCGGCATAAAATTTCCGCTGGTCATCTTTGCCACCCTGATCCTTAACGGTCTGCTGAATGGAATGCTAGCCTTGGCTCTCGGTAGCGGTATTGGGTTTCGGCAGAGTGTGCAATTCCTGCTCACTGGGTTTGCGCTGATGGCGATCATTCTTGCCGCGTTGAGCCCGATCACTTTTGGTATGGCGCTGCAAGCACCTAGTCCTGATGCGGTGGATCGAGAAACAGCCCGCCACTACCACAGCGTCATCCTGCTTGTGCACACAGCGGTGATTGCCTTTGCGGGTGTGGTTTCCCACCGCACCCTACTGCGGCATGTGCGGGAATTTGCAGCGAGTGCGGTGCTTGGGACACGCACGTTTTTTGCATGGCTCGCTGGGAATCTCTTTGTGGGTGCCCAGGTATCTTGGATCATGCGCCCGTTTTTCGGCTCACCTGGTCTCGATGTGCAGTTTCTGCGTGATGATCCCCTTAATGGCAGCTTTTACGACACCGTGCTCCAATCTTTTCTAACCATTCTCGGGGGATAATCCCCCCACTCAACTAACCCACTAATATAATGAACGAACCACAAGACCCACAAAAACCAAGTGATCCAACACCCTCCATGTCCCCCCCTCCAGGGATGGGGCCCAGACCACAGCAAGCCACTCCCGCTGCGCAAAACATCCCCGATGTGGACTTTCAAGCGATGGACGGCAATGGGTTTTCTCAAATCCTGCACCATCTGCTGAAGAGTCCGATGAGTGTGGTTTATGAAATCAAAAACGGCAAACAGAGCCCCTTGATGGCGCTATCAGCGATAGCCGTGACTTGCCTTGCTGTCTTTGGTTTGGTCTTGGGAATGTTCAGCGCAGGTGATCAGCTCTGGGCAGCTCCGGTGAAAGTGATTGGAGGGGTGTTTTTCAGCAGCCTGATATGTTTGCCGAGTTTGTATATTTTCGGTTGTTTGAGCGGCATGGATGCAAGGGTCAAAGACGTGGGCGGACTTATGATAACGATGGTGGCTATGACGGCCTTGCTGCTAGTTGGCTTTGCCCCCGTGGTGTGGCTATTTTCCACATCGAGCAACTCCTTGGTCTTCTTCGGATTTCTCAGCCTCGCGATCTGGTTTGTCTGTGTGATTTTTGGCCTCCGTGTAGTGACCCGCGCTAGTAAAAGCCTTGGCGGTGGCCGTGGTGGGCACCTTCAGCTATGGACCATTATTTTCTTCCTCGTGACCCTACAAATGACCACCACTCTGAGACCCATCATCGGTAGCTCTGATACTTTTATGAACTTACAGGAAAAGAAATTCTTCCTCGTGCATTGGTTTGACCAGATGGATGGCTCCCCAGAAAAAGGGCGCAAAGCAGAAACGGAAGATCAATCCGAAGACGGATACACCCGCTAATCAAGAAACGCTGTCAGCGGGCTGGTTGCGGATGCGTGATCGTCCGCCTCTGGCAGCCCCATTTCATACGCAGCGCGTCCAGCTTCCACCGCTAGCTTAAACGCGCTCCCCATGCGCACTGGGTCAGACGCAATTGCCATGGCTGTGTTTACCAACACCGCATCAGCACCTAGCTCCATCGCCTCAGCAGCATGACTAGGTGCGCCGAGCCCAGCATCCACCACAACGGGAACCGTAGCCTGATCCACGATGATGCGTATTTGATCACGCGTCACCACACCTTTGTTAGAACCAATCGGCGCGCCTAAGGGCATCACCGCAGCGGTGCCCACTTCTTGCAGTCGTTTCGCCAACACTGGGTCCGCATTGATATAAGGAAGCACGACAAATCCTTCCTTCACCAAAACCTCAGCCGCCTTGAGCGTCTCGATCGGGTCAGGTAGTAAGTAGGTAGGATCAGGATGAATTTCTAACTTAATCCACTTGGGCAAGCCAGCTGCCTCCGCCAAGCGGGCTAAACGCACTGCCTCCTCGGCATCCATCGCGCCACTCGTATTGGGCAGCAACAAGTACTTTTCAGGATCAATAAACTTCAAAATATCCGCCTGAGGATCATCCCCACCGGACAAGTCCGCACGGCGCAGTGCCACGGTGACAATCTCAGTGCCAGAGGCAGCTAAGGCATCGCTCATCATTTGGTGGGAGGAAAATTTCCCCGTGCCAGCCATCAGGCGGGAAGAAAACGAGCGGTCGGCAATCGTCAGTGGTTGATTCATCGTGCGCGCGCAAGATAGCCAGACATCGGAATGAGGCAAGCCGGAAGAGTGCGCTACTTTCACTGAGCGACCAAGCTAGGGGGTGGAAAAATGGTGGAGGCGAGGGGAGTCGAACCCCTGTCCTGGATAATTTCTACGAAAGCTTCTACATGTTTAGTTGATGATAGATAGTTTAGGAGAGTGGGTTGCTCACCAACGGCTGGCACACTCCGATCGACCTGTTTAGTCTCGCCTTTGATCCGGTCGCCCGATCTCTGGCCAGTCCACTTGTTTGGCGCCTTTCCCCCTAGTGGACGTCAGAGGAATAGACGTTGCTGAACAATTAAGCAGCAAGTGCGAGCTCGTTAGAGTCTGCAATTAATTTGTTTGAACGGCTTTTTTAAGAGGCCAACCGATCAACCTCTACATGCGGCCAATGTTTCCACTATCCAGTCGAAACCATGACGCCCCCTTAGTATTTCTCTCCAAGGAGATGGGCAGAAGATGCTTCAGAATGGCAGATTTGCAAGGGGAAATTTGCTTTATGATTTGGAATTTGCAGGCAGAATCAATTCCTCCCCCGCCCTACTTGAGCTTCACCCAGAGGATTCCTCCTGCGTAATCGAAGAGTGCCTTTTTGGCTTTGAAAAAATCACCACCGAGGATGCCGTCCATTTTATCTGCGTAGTTCTGTGGCATGTGATTAAGGTCCATGAGGTAGAATGTTTGGCTGCCGCTGGCGTCTCCATTGAGTTCTAACTTCTCCGTATTTACCATCCCTTTGATCTGAGCACCGCCGCCTACTCCACCTGCTTGGGCGTTGGCTGGTTTTACTTCGAGGCCGAATTTTTCTACCGCAGAGGTTTTCATAATGGTAGCCATCGCTCCGGTATCGAGCAGGAAGCGCCCTTTTTTGCCCTCGATTTTCACATCAATAAAAAGGTGGTTCATTTCCTCATCAAACTCCACCTTGGTGTATCCCTTGGCGAGCATCACTTTGGAGATATCAACTTCAGCTAGCTCTTTATTTTGCGCTGCTGTGTCTTTCCAATTTTTGATAAACGATTGATCGGCCTCAGACAAGGTGCTCAGCGCGATGGTGTAGGTTTTTTTGCCCGTGTCCAGCTCCACATGAGTGTCTGTTTTGGAAACGACTTCGGCTTTGATTTTTTTACCCGCTTTGTTAGTGAAGGTGCGCATTTCTGCACTCGCTGGTGTGATGCAGCTAAGGCAGAGAGCGGACAGGGCAACAAGCGGGAGAATGTTTTTCATGGCAAGCAAAGCGACCACCAACCGTGGTTTTTTCTATAAATATGAAGTCAGACTATCGACCGTTTTCTGATCTAAATTCTTCACCAATGCAATGGATAGATCAATCATCGCTAGGTAATCTCGTATGTCTATTATCGAGTTATGTGAGTGAATGTAGCGTGATGGTGTGGCGAGCACGATAGAGGGCACACCACGGCCAGACAGACTAAATGCACGAGCATCCGTCCCCCCACTACTGCGCACGGTGAGCTGGTAAGGGATGTTATTTTCCTCGGCGGTCTTAACCACCAAATCCACCAGCGCTGGGTTCATGATTGCGGTCGGGTCTTGGAGACGGACTTGCACCCCGGCGCCCACCGCTCCTTGGCTGGATGCCCGGGAGAAACCAGGCGTATCATCGGCCGGAGCACCTTCCAGCACGATGGCAACATCAGGTTTCGCCTGACGGGCGGCAGTGGTTGCGCCTCTAACGCCAACCTCCTCCTGCACGGTGCCGCAGGCTATCAGTGTGTTCGGATGGCGCTCTGCTGCAAGCTGCTGAGTAGCTTGAATAGTGCCCCCCATGCCGACGCGATTATCAAAGGCTTTGGCCATGAAGAGATTTTCATTATCCATCGGGGAAAATGGCGTAAGCGGAAGGATGGGATCGCCGATGCGGATGCCGATGTTTTTCTCCAAATCATCACGGCTCTGTGCGCCCACATCGATAAACATCTGCTCTATAGTCATCACCTGTCGGCGTTCGCTTTCGGGCAGAAAGTGAGGAGGCTTGGATGCCACTACGCCGAGAATTTTGCGCCCATCTGAGGTGCGCACTTCAACCCGCTGGGCAAGCACCGTGTGCGGCCACCAGCCACCGAGGGTGACAAATTGAATAAACCCCTCAGGCGTGATGTTTTGCACCCGGAAAGCAACCTCATCCATGTGCCCGGTGAGTAGCACGCGGGGGCCGCCCTCTCCGCGCTCGCAGAATACTGAGCCGTTACCATCCGTGCTGAGTTCTCCCAGATCTTCTAGTTCATTGGCAAAAATTGCACGCACTTCATCTTCAAACCCCGGCGCACCGTGAGCTTCCGTCAGTTCCTTGAGCTGATCGATTGCTTTATCTCGCATGGAGGTGGTTTATCAGAGTGATGCACAACTTGAAACTTGAAACTTCCCGCCTCCTGCATAAAGACATGGGCATGGCTCAAGTCACTGACCTCCACATCTCAAGCAATATTCCTCTGCCCGCTCCCGCGTTACTACTCAGCGAAGTAGAGCGAAGCCAGAAACAGGCAGAATTCATGGCTGAATCCCGCCAACACATCCGCAACATTCTCAACGGAGAGGACCAGCGTATGCTGTTAATTTGTGGGCCATGTTCGATCCACGACACTCAGGCTGGCATCGAGTATGCACAGAAGTTGGCAAAACTTGCCGATGAGGTGAAGCATCAGATTTACATGGTCATGCGCGTTTACTTTGAAAAGCCAAGAACCACCACTGGCTGGAAGGGACTAATCATGGACCCTAAGCTAGATGGCTCAGATAATATCCCAGAAGGATTGCGCCAGGCGCGGATGTTTCTCAGGGAAGTCATTGACGCGGGATTACCAACTGCCACTGAATTGTTAGATCCTATTACTCCACAGTTCATAGCGGACCTCATCAGCTGGTCAGCCGTTGGCGCGCGCACAACGGAGAGCCAGACACACCGCCAAATGGCATCTGGTTTATCCATGCCGTTAGGTTTTAAGAACACCACCACGGGAGACCTCGTAGCGGCAGTGAATGCAATTAAGGCAGCCACACAGCCGCAGACATTTCTAGGAGTCAGCGAGCAAGGCGTGGCCTCTGCCGTAACCACATCTGGAAATCCAGACTGCCATATCATTTTACGAGGTGGTGATTCTGGCCCTAACTACGGCGCAGATGATGTGGCGGTGACCACGGCACTTCTTGAGAAAAACGGCCTGCAGCCATCCGTAATGATCGATGCTTCACATGCAAACTGTGGGAAGAAACAAGAGCGCATGGCAGATGTTTTCCGTGAAATTGTTAGACAGCGCGCTGGTGGAAACCCTCATGTCATAGGCGCTATGTTAGAGAGTAATCTCATTGCAGGAAATCAATCCTTCCCCCGCCCTATCGAGGAGCTCACCTATGGGCAGTCGATTACAGATCAGTGTATTGACTGGGAAACCACAGAGTCCGTGGTACGAGAGGCTGCCAGCGTGCTCAAGGAGTCAGGCGTGATCGGATAACAATGATCTGCAAGCAGACATTTGCTGCGGTTGATTTTGAATCCGCAGGCGCTGAGCGGGGCAAGACAGATGTGCCTGTGCAAATTGGCATGGCTAGCTGGTCAAGCGAATCTGGCTATGATGATATCTACGTTTCCTTTATCCAAACGGAGCGCAAGGTAACATGGGCGGCGCAGAAGGTGCACGGTATATCCACGGATGATTTAGCTGGTGCCCCCCCTTTCATGACACTGTGGCCAGTGATTAAAAAAACGCTAAGCGGGCGCGCCGTCGTCGCCCATGGCCACGGCACTGAAAAACGCTACTTAAGAGCATTCCCTGCGCATGGCCTCAGCCCATGGGTCGATACCCTCGTGCTATCACGTGCAGCATGGCCAGAGCTACCATCTCACGCTCTGGGTGACATTTGTGAGCACTTCAAATTAACAGAAAAAGTGAGCGACCTCGTTCCTAACAGAACTTGGCACGATGCCGTTTACGATGCCGTGGCTTCATTGGTTTTGTTAGAATTCATCATTGCCGACTTCCAGCTTGAGGAAAAATCGCTTGAGCTGCTACTGCGGCCAGATGTTTCCGCCTGGCGGAGGCTAAGGATATAGCAAGCGTTAGGTAAAGCGGCTACAGTTCCTGCTCGATCATCTCTTCGCAGAGCAGGACTTGCTGGGAGCGAGATTCCTTGGCTTCGTTCGCCAACTGCTGCAGGGTATCAATATCATAGAGATACACCTCTTCGATTTCACCTGCTGCGGGATCAATATCCCGTGGCACAGCGATATCGATAAGAAACAAGGGGCGAAATTTTCGTTTGCGCCGCACCGATTCAATATGGCTAGCGAGCAAGACAGGCTCCGTGGATCCGGTAGAGGACACCACCACATCCACAAGAGCAAGAGCGTCCTCCCAGGCGTCAAATGCCACCGCCGTTCCCCCGAGTTCCCCAGCTAGTTCAACGGCGCGCTCGTGGGTTCGGTTCGTCACTGTCACACCGCTGGCACCGCGGGACATCATGCTCTGTGCCACTTGGCGGCTCATTTCTCCCGCCCCGATAACCATGACTTGGCTACCTTTGAGTTTGCCAAAAATCTTCTCAGCCAAATCCACTGCCACACTTCCCACAGATGTCTGCCCCATCTGGATGCGGGTGTTCGTGCGGATGCGCTTGCCCACGGTGAAGGACTTCTGGAATAGCTTATTGAGAGTGCCGCCAGTGGCGCGGTGCTCTAGTGCCTGTTGGTAGGCTTGTTTGACTTGGCCAAAAATTTCTGTCTCTCCAAGCACCATCGAATCCAGCCCACAAACAAGGCGGAAGAGATGGCGGCGGGCATCATCGTTTGTTTTGGTATAGAGGTGCTCCATTGCCGCCTCTGCCTTTTCTTGCGCGAGGTGGTTTCGCAAGATCGGCAATGCGTGGTCGGCATTTTCTGCTGCGATATAAACTTCCATCCTGTTGCAGGTGGAGAGCACCACGCACTCGGCGATGGTGCTAAGCTCAATGATCGTGGAGGCACTAGCACCCTGCTCCGGTGCGAAAACAGCAAAGCACTCCCTCACCTCAATGGGTGCGGTTTTGTGATTCAATCCTAAGCAGACAAGCTCCATCTATAGTAGCGGAAAAATGAGTAAGGAAAACAAAAAGAGAACGATAGCAGAGATAGCCAGCCGCCGCGTGGGCATACCTCTCACTTTGGAAACTCCTAACAACACGGCATAAGCACCCCACAATACCATCGCCGCGATAAAGTGCCTCCCCAGGCCATCTGGCGTCTCCATAATGCCGCCACAGACCACGCCCAGCGTAAGGGTGACAAAGCCAAGAAGCATGAGGCGTTTCACCACAGCACTGAGCTCGCGGGCTGGTGGAAGGTTCTTAAATAACCCCGTGGATAAGGACGCTGCTTTGAGCTGCTTATTAAGCACTAGAAACATCACCGCTGCCACAGCCGAGAGCGCCAGAGCACCGTATGCTAGCACAGAAAATGCTGCATGAGCTTCTCGCCAAGCATCGATGTGAGCTGACTTCTCAACGGATGTTTCTAACCATCCTGGAATGAATGCCAGCACGAGTAGAAAGCTGACCAAGGGGGCGGTAAAAACACCTAACAACGAGAGCCGATAGACGGACCCAATGGCAAGGTAACAAAGCGATAGCGACCAAGCAACAAAGACCGCCATCTCACCAGAGTCCACCAGCGGGCAGGCACCACGCATTTCTCCGCGGATGCCTAATGCCACAAACTGAGCAAGCATAGACAAGGTCATCCAAACCACTGTCCAGCGGGATCTAATACCTTTACGAACATAGCCTGCTCCCTGCACGGCAGCGATCAGTGCCAGCAGTAGAGCAATAAGTAATGTCCAACGATCCATATCTGCCACCGCTCATGCACCCATGGCGGAAAGTTTTCAAGCGGATATCACGGATATTATTTTCCGCGTAATCTGGCAGCGATCTCAGGAGTGACGTGGAACACGGCTCTGCCGCTGGGTTTAGGTTTCTCCCCCTTTTTGGTCTGATAGCGGAAGACCTCCACAGGCTTCACGCCTTTGACCTCAGAGAACAAATAAACGCGGATGGTGATGGGATCATCGCCCTTGTAATCGGGGAGATCTTTGATGGTGTAGTTAATAGTGTTAGGCCCATCCTTGGCACCACCGATGATCACCTCGGATTGCTGGGTGTTTTGAAGCCGGTGGCTGCTAAAGCGGTTCACATCAGCCTTCACTTCTCGGCCTGGGCAGAAGGTGTAAACTTTGGCGATGTACTTTGCCTTCCCCACCGCGATGGGAGTGCGTGGCAAGACGCCTGTGGGCTGGAATGCTGAACCCTTCACATACTTGTAATCGCCCGACTGAATCTGCTTACGCACATCCTTCAGCCCCGAGAGGTTGATAAACTCAGCGGAATCATATTTCCAACCACGCTCAGCGTAAACGAAGCTGAGCACTAACAAGTTTTCCGTAGGAGCACCACCAACACCGAAGTTGATTTTACCGAAGTAAACCTGCTTAGCGGTCACGCCCCGGCTGGTGGAGCTGATTAGCTTGAGCCCCTTGAGTGCTGGTGGGGCCGTTGGGATGTTAAAGACAAATGCGGGGAACGGTCTCCGTTCTG
>JBMYYO010000058.1:0-17179 GCA_049609505.1 Akkermansiaceae bacterium
TTAATACCCCTATAAACTCCTATGCGTTACAATTTGAAAAAACTGGAGAGATCACCAGCGATTCTGGCAATGTGGACAAAGTCATCCGTGCTGCTGAAGAAATGGAGGCCAATGGCAATGCTGACAAAGCTGCCGAAGGCAAAGCCATTCGCCTATGGATGGAAATCATGAAGCGCGAGGAAGCAATCCTAACAAAGGGTGCCAATGAACTCCTCAAATGCGTGGAATATGCATCGATCAAGAAGAAAGAGGACGTTGATGGCTTGAGCGAAATTGTGCATAAATACCAAAAAATCAACGCCGCTTCAAAGGAGGGAATCAACGGCAAGTGGATCCAGGAAGTGAAGGATCAACTGAAGACCGATGGCGTTACTACGGCGCGTATCAACACGCTCATTTCCTCCCTTGAGTCAGGGTTCAGTAAAGTGAAGCCAACCTTGCTCACTATCCGCCAAACGGACACCGCCCTCTGTGAGGCCGTTCTTGAGCAACATGCCATTCTGAAGAAAAACTTTGGTCATTGGCATTGGGATGAAGCGCAAGGCGTGCCGGTGTTCGCTGAAGACGTCGATGACGCTGTCATTGATGAATACAATGCTGCCGCTAACAAATTGCAAAAAGCAGCTAACGAACAAGCCGCTGCACAGGCGAAATTGATCCAACAGCAATAAACCTCACCCTAGGTCTAGCAGTTTAATAAGAAGCCGACCAGGCAGCCTTATTTTAAGCTCTCTCGGTCAGATTTCTTGAGGCTTTTAACCACTAGGTCATACGAGTGATCAATGAGCTCCGTGCACAGTTCATTGGGGACGGAGCCATCGAATTGCACCGTATTCCAGTGGCGCTTATTCATGTGGTAGCCGGGGATGATAGCCTCGTATTCATCTCTTAATAGCTCCGCACGATCAGGATCACATTTAAGATTCATTTGCGGTGGCATCCTGTCTGGATTTGTCAGCGCAAAGGCCTTGCCACAGACTTTGTAAACCAACACTTCTGGTCCAAATGGCGCGGTCTCTTCCACTGCTTTTTTCGACAAGCAATACTCTATGGCATCGGCCAGAATCATAAGTTTACTTTTGTTGGGTCAAAGGCCTCTGGATCGTAATCGTCATCAAGCCACTCCGCAAAACCTTCCATGCACTCCTTGTAGCCAAATGCTCCTCCACAATCTTCTGGGGGGCATGCGCGCTCACCGCCTAACATTTTTGGAGCATCTTCGGTGTCGAGCTTCTCCTCGATCACTACCTCGTGTGTCCAGTCGTCAAAAAAATCATAACGATACATCATCCGCATCGGCAGTTTTTTTCGCCCGATAAACTCGCTTAGCGTGATTGATTTTTCATCTTGAAATGAATCTCCAGGTGCCACTTCCTCTTGGGTGTTAGAAATAACATCGGTTAGGCGTTTTCCTTTCCCGTGGCGAAACTGGTGGGCTTGTTCATCATTCCAGCCCATTGCCTTCTGGATTGACTCGTGGAGCTGCGCAAAACTGTAATTACCGGGCACGGTGAACCTGCGCCAAACCTGTGGCTCGATCTCGTAGAGGAATACTTTGACGGTGTAGGATGTCATTGCGGCTAGGTGATTGAGCGATTATGGGACACGGGGGAATTTGGAGAAATCTGGCTTTCGTTTTTCCACAAAAGCATTTTTTCCCTCCTTGGCTTCCTCGCTCATGTAGTAGAGCAAGGTGGCATTCCCAGCCATATCGAGAAGCCCCATTTGGCCGTCACAATCGGCATTGAGCGCAGCCTTGAGACAACGCAGAGCGAGCGGAGAATGATCTAACATTTCACGGCACCACTTGACGGTTTCTGTTTCCAGCTCAGCGAGAGGGACTACAGTATTCACCAATCCCATATCAAGTGCCTGCTGGGCATCATATTGACGGCAGAGATACCAAATTTCACGTGCTTTTTTCTGCCCAACAATTCGGGCAAGATAGCTTGAGCCTAGCCCTCCATCAAACGAGCCGACCTTTGGCCCCGTCTGACCGAAGCGGGCATTATCCGCCGCAATACTCAAGTCACAAACGACGTGTAGAACGTGCCCACCACCGATGGCGTATCCGGCCACCATGGCAACGACAGGCTTGGGAAGATTACGAATTTTGCGCTGCACATCGAGGATGTTCAGCCGAGGCACGCCGTCCTCGCCGATGTAACCTGCGTGGCCTCTGACTTTCTGGTCTCCACCGGAGCAGAATGCCTCACCGCCAGCGCCAGTTAGAATAATCACACCCACTTCTGGATCCTCATGTGCGAGGTCAAGTGAGACGAGTAGTTCCTTGGTTGTCTCTGGCCTGAATGCATTACGCACCTCTGGCCGATTGATGGTGATCTTGGCGATTTGGCCGTCTTCGGTTTTCTCGTAAAGAATGTCTTCAAATTGATGAGCGGATGTCCACATGCAGTAAGTTTGAAGTTTCAAGTTTGAAGTTTCAAGTGCTGACTTCAAGAAAGCGCGTGATCTGCCTCGCCATCTCTGCGGGCTTCTCCCATGGCAAACGATGACCACAGCCTGGGATAACTGTGTGTTTGGCTGATGGAATGCTAAGGGTGGACCCTGCGGCTAGCTGGGTGAATTTTTGATCATACCCACCTGTTAGCCACAGTTGAGGGACGGAATGCTGTGCTAGCTCAGAGGTGAGATTCTCTTGGGTGCCTAAGGACCAATCAATAAATGATCGCGCAATGGATGCGCGGCTGCTTTTGAGCTTCATGCGGTCTGGCAATTGCGCATTTGATGCGAGAACTCCTTGCTCGTTCCACTGGTGAAGAAACTCTCGCCATTCTGCCTTGAGCGCTAATGCTGACCACTCAGCGTCTGACTTGCGGCGGGCCTCTTTTTCCTGATCATCCGTTAGACCTGGGTGTGTGGACACGAAGACAGCTGCGCGCCAGACCTCCGGCATCGCGAGTAGTGCATGGAGCGCTATCCGGCCACCCATCGAGTAGCCTAACAAAACAGGCTCTGAATCCACCCTGCTAATCTCCGTCGCCAGTGCCCTGCCCGTTTCCTCCAATGACATCGGGCAGCAATCGAGGTAGCGCCAGAGATCTACTCGGCGGATCTCACCGAGGTTTGCAGGGAAACTTTTTGCCGGATCACGCCAGTCAGCCGCCATACCGACGGCTCCGTGCAGTGCCCAGATCACTCCTCGTAGAAGTTAAAGTTCAGCGGAACGGTTAGAGAGTTTTTAGGCACTCCATGATGGCGACAGCATTCGGTAGATCGTGTGGATCTTCTAGCACTTCAGCGTAGCGCACTGTGCCAGTTTTATCGATGACAAAGGCTGAACGCTTAGGCACGCCACCCATGATGAGATTTGCTGCTGGGAGGAAGGTTTCATAGGCTACCCCGTAGTCGCTGGCAGCGGTGTGTTCATAGTCGCTGAGAAGGGTGATTCCAATGCCTTCTTTCTGTGCCCATGCCTCTTGGGCAAAGGGGTTATCACCAGAAATACCGAGCACTTTGGCATCAAGATCTTCATACGCCGAGAGCCCCTGAGTGACGGCACAGAACTGCTCCGTGCAAGTGCCCGTGAATGCCATTGGCACAAAGAGAATAAGGATGTTAGATTTACCAATAAGATCAGAAAGAGTGACCGTTTCTGGGCCTTCTGAAGTTTTGGTTACAAGAGTGAAATCGGGTGCTTTGTCTCCTACGTTAATGCTCATATAATGTTGTTGGGTTAGTGATGGTGCTCACGTTATCGAGCTAGCTGATGCTTGGCAAGAGTCAACCGCCGTCATCCTTGCTCTGTGTGGCTAATGGTGCCTTCTCGCTCGGCTCGCATTTGCTGGAGCTGCTGCAGGGATACGGATGGTGCTAGTAGCCTCCGGGCCATCCACCACCCCACTAGGCCGCCGCCGAGGTGGCAGGCATGGCTGTATTGAAATAATTTTTCTCCACCTAGCAGCACCACCTGGTTTCCAATCGCAGATGCCACAGGCAGCCCCATACGCGGATCGATCAGCCAGAAAATCAATTCTGTTATTAATATCCCAAGTCCGAGGTTTTTGCCGCTCACGGGGATAGGCCACATCCGTGATTCAGGAGAAAGTGTGGTGAGCGTGATCAGCATGGCGATGCAAACTCCCGAGGCTCCTACAAGGTGACGCGCCTCTCCGTGACCTGACGCCACGATGAATTCTGTTAGGAGATGAAGCACCCCACCGCCCACAGCACTTAGCAGTGCGATGTATAACCACTTGCGTGTTCCCAAGATATGAAGAACCCGCGCACCTACCAACCACAGCATCAGCAGATTCATCGCTAGGTGCATCCAGTTTCCATGCAACAAGGCGTGAGTGAGAAGCTGCCATACCTTAGCACTATTCACTGCGTCTAGCGAAAGGCCAAAGTTTACAAAAACCACCGCCCACCGCGGAGTGTCACGCACGGATTCCACACCACAATGAACCAAGATTAAGAGCAGCACTAGACCCGTCAGCACATCTACACCTGGTCGGTGGATGTTAACTTTTGACAGTAGTGATGAGGGCGGGGAAGTCATCGAGGCATCAGGAAATCAGAAGATACAGACACTTCACTCCGCCAATTGCTCGATGTTTCTGCAAATCTCTTCGCAGCCGAGTGCCCCAAGTGCCTTTACAGTCTTAGCGGGCGCAGTCTTAGCGGGCGCGAGGCTCGGCTTTGACCCGTGAGCTTGCTCCTGAGCTAGTGACAAAGGGGCCACCTTCAAGCGGTGCCTCACCTGTAAACGCCACATCTGGCATTTCGCTCGGCTTGCCAGCCAGCGGGAATTCTTTTCTGAGAGGATAATATGGATAGCCCTCCCACATCAAAATTCTGCGCAAGTCCGGGTGATCAGAGAAACGGATACCCATCATGTCATAGACTTCACGCTCATGCCAGTCAGCTGTTCTCCAGAGATCGGAAACGGTTGGCACCTCTTGCTCCTCTGCCACTCCAGACTTAATACGCACATGGGCTGAGTCATTGAGAGTCGCGAGTTCATAGACCATTTGGAAACGTGGCTCCTCGCCTGTGTTATCAACACTGGAAACATCTAACAAAAGCACTAACTCAAGCTCAGCTCGGCAATACTCCATCACCTCACGCAAGCTGGAGAGATCCACTTGCACGGTGAACTCACCTCGGAATTCAGAGGAGGTTGCCTCGGGAAAGCGGGCAGTGATTTTTTCGGCTACCTGATTGGCATTCATGATCGTATGTTCTGAGATGGGAATCGAGCGGTTAATGTTTTCCGGCTTAGGCTTCTTGAGTTTCCGCCTTCTGGCTCTTGGTTGGCTCTTCGGCTTCGATTTTTTCCTGCAGTTTCATCAATCCCTCAATCAATGCTTCAGGGCGTGGAGGGCAACCGGAAATGTAAACATCCACTGGCAGGAGTTGATCAATCCCTTGTAGCACGGCGTAGCTGCGATACATGCCACCACTTGATGCGCAAGCCCCCATGGCGATACACCACTTTGGCTCAGGCATCTGATCCCAAACACGCTTTACCGCAAGCGCCATCTTGTAAGTAACGGTGCCAGCAACGATCATTACATCACTCTGGCGCGGAGAGAAACGCATCACCTCAGCCCCAAATCGGGAGATATCAAAACGGGCGGACGCCGTGGCCATCAGCTCAATCGCGCAGCATGCCAAGCCCATAGGCATCGGCCAGAGGGAATTTTTCCTCATCCAGTTCATCGCCGCATCCACGCGGGTAAAAATCACGTTTCCTTCGATTTTTGAATCATAAGCAGCATGTGCCAAAGCAGTCTGCGCGCTCTCAGCAGTATCCTCAACAGGTGAGTCAATAGTGGGTGCTCCAGTTAAGTTTCCATCCAGACCTGCGTCCGGGGTTGAGTTTTCATTCGAGATGACCATGATACGATTATTGGCTTCTGTCCGCGCGCACCCTAGCGGGGGAAAAATCCATCACAAGCGAATTTGCACGGATTTTGGCAAAAACTAGGGATTCGGGCGAGATAGCATTTTTTTGAATTTTACGCTTACCACGGGGCAAATACCCGTCTATAAGTCCCCCCACTACGACCCATGGAAAGACTGTGTTTTAAATACGGCAGGCAAATTAGCCGCGCCGGGATCATTTGCGCGCTAGGCGTAAGTGCTGCGCTGAGTGTCCCCTCATCAATGGCTCAAGAGTCCATGATGCAGCAGGAGATCAACCGACGTCAGGACAATGCACGTAAGGCAAATGGCCTTCTGCAAAGTGGCGATGCCTCCTACCGCAAGGGTGATTATAAGTCTGCGGTGACTGATTACTCTCAGGCTTTTTCCTTAATTTCACCAGGTGCTGCCTACCACACTCTCCGCCAAGCCGCCGCCGAGCGCTATGCCACTGCCGCCACAGAGCGCAGCCGCCAGCTTGCCAAAGGGGGGCAATACAAAGAGGCTAAAACACTTCTCAATGATGTCCTCAAGCCTACCGTGGCTCCATCTTACCTTCCTGCCATTAAACTTCTCGCGCAGATTGATGATCCCATCCGTTATAATCCAGCCCTCACTCGGCAACACGTTACCAATGCCCAACGCGTTGGGCGGCTACTAAGAGAGGCAGAAGGTTTCTATAGCCTCGGGCAGTATGACCGCTCACTCATGGTCTATCAAGACGTTCTGCGTATTGATCCCTTTAATAAAGCAGCGAGACGCGGCATGGAAAAAGTGGAGACCGTTAAGTCTGATTACTATCGCGCCGCCAGTGACCATAACCGAGCTAAAATGCTCTCCGAGGTTGATGCTGCATGGGAGCTATACGTCCCACCGGCCGTCAGCACGGCACACATTCCAGGCATGGGGGCAGATGCCGAGATGCTGGCACCCTCACTAAGTGACAAACTCAGCGGAATCATCGTTGAAACAGTTAACCTTGATGGCGCTAGCCTTGATGAGGCTATTGACTTCGTGCGCCATCAGAGCCGCATCGGCGATGCCGTAGATGCACGAGGCGAGCAATCTGGCGTCAACTTCATCATCAACCTTGGCGATGAGACATCGAAGGCAGCTCAGGCAGTTTCATCCGCCCGGATCAACCTCAAGCTTACCAAGGTCCCTCTATCTAAACTCCTTGATTACATCACTGATCAGACCGGCACCAAGTGGAAGGCGGATGGCGTTGGTATCCTCATCACACCCCGCAATAGCAGTGACAATAGTGCTCTGGTCTCACGCACCTTCCGAGTACCGCATAACTTCTTTATCAGCGGCAAGAGCAAGGACGCTGGCAACAACGACAACCCATTTGGCGATAACAACGATGCCCAAGAAGGCAAAATCGCCGCCCGTGTCTCACCCACTGAGTTTCTTAAAAAGAGTGGCGTAAGTTTCCCCGATGGTGCTGTCGCAAGCTACTCCGCCGCTTCTAATACCCTCTACGTTCACAATACTGCGGCCAACATTGACCTTGTTGACCAGCTTGTCTCCCTAACAGCAAACGAAGAACCCGTGCAGGTAGTCATCAGGACTACCATCATGCGCGTATCTGAGGAAGACCTCAAGGAGCTAAGCTTTGACTGGAGCATTTCTCCGTATGGCCTAAACAGAAACACCTTCCTTGGAGGAGGCACTCCCGGGAACGGCACAGCTATTGGCGATATCCCAAGTGCACCATTCACCACGCTCAACGGCAATAGCCTGACATCAGGAAACCGCAGCGGGGCAGGAGCGATCGCCCCCGATTCAATTGACGCATTCCTCAACGCCTCGCAAACAGGCATTGCCAGCGGCTCCAACCGCAGGGCACCAGGCATCCTCACACTCCATGGCGTTTACAGCAACCTCCACATTCAGATGATGATGCGTGGACTTGCCCAGAAAACCAGCACCGATGTAATGGTAAGACCCTCCACCGTCACCCGCAACGGCCAGCGTGCTAAGATCGAGGTGATCCGCAGTTTCATTTACCCTACCGAGTATGAGCCACCTGAGCTACCCAACAGCGTTGGTGGTGGCGGACTCATCGATCCCGTAACAGGTGAAAGCGCGTCAGCCCCCCCTCCTACACCAGTTACTCCTGCACATCCCACTGCCTTTGGCACACGAGACGTTGGTGTAACCTTGGAGGTGGAGCCTCGAGTCAGCGCAGACAGAAACTATATCGATCTCTCTATCAGCCCTGAGTTTGTCGAGTTTGAAGGATTCGTCAACTACGGCTCCCCAATCAACGGAGTATCTGGCGGAAGCTTAGACATTGACCTCGGAAACCTTGGAGGCGGCAATGTTTTCAACACCACCGGTGGCACCTTTGGCCGTATCACAGACAACCGCATTCTGATGCCCATCTTCAAAACCATTCGAATGAAAGACTCCACACTCACCATTCAAGATGGCCACACACTTGTGATGGGTGGAGTTATGACAAGCCGCAAAACCAAGATTCAAGATAAAGTTCCCATCCTTGGCGACATCCCGCTAATTGGCAGAACCTTCCGCTCAGAGGCATCTCACACCTATAACGAGGCTGTCATCATTATGGTAAATGCCGAGATTATTGACCCCGGCGGAAAAGCTTGGCGCAACCGTTAGAAACCCACTCCTCAAGAAAAAGTCTGCTTAGGCTATTGCACAGAGGCGTACATCGGCTAGATTGCGCACCCAAACACCACTTCCCATGGCATCAGACCAACCTCAAGGCTCCGAGAACTATTCTGTCGATGAAATGATGGCGCGGCTCAAACGCAATGAGCGCCACAAAACAGGAAACACCCCTCAACCAGACGCCGATCAAGATGGTGAGCTCATTACACGGGATGATGGCTCACAAGTCGTCAAAGTCCGCCGGCGCAAGCGCAGATCTAAACAATCGCCTAAGAAATCAGAGCCAAAGACCAACCCAAAACTCAAGTGGGCGATCCTTGCCAGCATCATTACCCTAGGGCTATTTCTCGTTGTAGCCACGGTTGTCATCATCGCTAAATACAACGGAGCAAAGTTCAAACAAGAATCAGAGGCTACAATCTCTGAAATCACAGGAGCATCAAACACGGAAATCACCCAACTGCGAGTGACTCCCGTTTCCGCTGCGGCATCCAAGGCTGAAGTGACATGGCCCGACAATGGCTTCTTGAGATCTGCAACGTTTTCTAACATCAAGGCAGACATCAAGCTCACCAGCTTCTTCTCAACAGACTGGATCGGCACCGAAGTAGTGGCCACCAAGGGGCAAATCGAACTGGCCCACCCCGCCCCTACTGTTGAACCATCAAACACTTCAGATGACTCTCCATACAGATTCGGATCTTATCGATGCAACCAACTCGATATTCACTTTGGTAGCGATAAAGCATCCCCAAAAATCATCGGCGCCCAAGCGTCAATGAATCAACTACCAAACGAGAGCTATCAGATTTCATTTAATGGCGGACAACTCTCTATCCCAAACTGGCCAGAGCTATCTATATCGAACGGCCTCATCAAACCGGGACGCATGGAATGCAGCATTGAGGCTCGCCTCGCCAAGCCAGAAAGCTACATCGGAGAAATGCTCCTCCAAGGAGCCATCAAAAAAGACACCAGCCTACCAGTCACACTTGATGTCATCACCACAGAATACCCCCTTAAAGAACTTCTTGGACCCCTCGGCAGACTAATCAAAGGCAATGTTAATAGCCAAATGGGATCTCTCAAATTTGACTACGCCCAGCCGCGGGGAGAGTCACTCAGCTTCGTTCTACCATTCAACTCCCCTGAGCTAACAATCAGCGGCTTCCCTTTTCTAAGAAGCCTCAAATCTCTCACAGGCAACTCAAAGATGGCAAAGCCCTCCATCACGAATTGCAAGGGAGTCCTCAAGCGCACCGCCAAAGGAACCTCCCTCAACGACCTTCAACTCAGCATTACCAGTGCACTCAATATCACTGGAAATATTCATGTTGCAACCGATGGAAAACTCTCTGGCACCCTCCAGATAGGCATTCACCAAACTTCTTTTTCCAAAGCAGCACCAAAGGTATTCACAGCCCCTCATGACGGACTCCAGTATATCAAAGTCACCTTAGGCGGAACCGTTCATAATCCACACGATGACCTAGCGGATCAGTTAAAAACAACCGCAACCCAGCAAGCCCCGCCTCGCCGCGCGGCACCCGCTCTCATTCCCCCCAGCTTACAACAAGAACGAGACTTTGAGGAACTCACCCGTTGATCTTGGTTGTCATCTCAGGGTAAAAATGCCAGAATTATCCACATGACTTGCATCCGAGCCATCATCGCCTTCTCTATCCTTCTGCTCCCGCTTGCCCATGCAGAAGAAGCCATCACTAAGAGCGCGCTATCTTACCTTAGCAAATTGGCTCAAGACGACTTCGATTTAGCCAAAGACACCGCTATCTCAGCCGATTGCGGCGACGACAGACGCCAACAAATTGAAGATCGGTTAGAATTCCTCTACCAGCACCATCTGACAAAAAGCACCCAGTTCCAATCCAGTGAACACAAAATCTCTGGCAACTTAGGTGCCGTCATCGTGCAATGCAATCGCCCCAACAAACCTCTGGAGATAAACTTCATTTCCATCGCCATGCTAAAGCGCAAAGGCAAATGGTTAGCCGCCCCTCTCCCTGGAGTATTCACTAATACTGGCTATGGATACGCAGCTAGCACTGAGAAAACAGTCCGCCAACTCGAACGCTGGATGGCACTTCAAAAAGCCAAGCTACAAACTTCCGCAAAAGCAGATGCCACCAAGCTACTCCTCAAAAACGTAGCCACCCAAGAAAAAAATGCCGCGCTCGACTCAAAAAACCCCGAGCAAGCGGTGCTGGCATTCCTCACTCAGTGCAAAGAAAAAAATACCACTAGCGCATTAGCCCTACTCGGTGCCGCATCTAATCAGCTTGAAGATCCTCTATCTACTACCCTCGACATGATCTCGCGCGGATTCGACAGCAAAGACCCCGCCAGTGATTGGAGCCTCATTACCCACGGCGATACTATCTCGCAAATAATGAAGATCGATGCCACCCGCAATGAAATTGCAGTCGGTTTCTACAATCCCATCAACCGCAACAAATCAAAAGTTTTCTACTTCCCCTACCACAAACACGAAGGAAAAGTCTTTGTGCGGCTTGCCTCAGAACTCAAGGCCATCGTCCTTCCACAAAGTGAGCAATGGAGAGCAAAGTGGAGAAACCGCCGCGGTGATGAATCCACACTCGCCAAGTCTCTACCCAGCACCATTCTAAAAAACATCGTCTATCAGCCAGCGTCCACCCCCAAGGAGCTCATCAACTTATTAGAAAAAAACCTAAAAACCAAAGACTTTACTGCCTGTCTCAGACTGTTGCCTCAAGATGGCAAAATTTTTGCTGATAAAGACGCCCAAAAAGAGATGCTCTTCTCCTTCGGTGATCTATGGAGAACCCTCGCCGCTGATAAATCCTCCCAGTTTCAATTCACCCCTCCGATGACAGATAGCAACTGGGCACTATCTATCATTCAATACACAAAAAATAACCGCTCCAGCACCATGATTTCTGAGAATCTCTGGATGCACAAAACTGACAAAGGCTGGCACATCCTAACAGACAGTTTGGCTTCAAAATTCTCCGGGGAAGCAGACAAAAAAATCGTTGCCTCATTACCCAAAAAAATGAAATCACTCGCAGAGGAGGAAGAAAAAAAACTCACCGCGAGGACACTCAGTAAACTTCTCACCCTCACGCCAAATTCTGAGCTGAAGCCTATTACCGCGGAGAAAGCCATCGAGCTCATCAACACCTTCAGGGCCAAATTACGCACTAAGGACGTCGAGGCCGCAATGGCCTGCTGCGCAAGATTTAAGGACACCTCTGATCCCCTTGTGCTCAAGTATTTCAATTACGCACTCAGAGGTGCTCTAGACCACACCCCAAAGGACGAACTCATTCACTCATCCGCCAATAAGGAAACAACTTGGCACTGCATCACATTGCGCACCCAATCTGCCAGCACCAAACTCTACGACTACCCTCACTATATCGTCGTTAATACCACCACCGGGCCAAGAGTTGTTTTGGACATCGATATCCGCTTCCCCGTCAACAAGGGAAGATCCCTGCTCAACGCTAAAAATTGGCGCAAAATCAAAGCCAGTATCCCAAAACCCATAGCCGCAGAATTGGAAAACCTCACCGAGGCAGCCAATCAGGTTATTGAAGCGTCTCTACCTAAAGAAGAGCAGAAAAAACCATAATCCACTCATTGTTAACAGATTAACCCCATTTACTTCAGGGAAATCAATTACTAACAAATCTTATTTTTTCTTGCTGGTTTCTACGTTTACGTGGTAGCGTGCGCCCTACAACGCACCTCAAAGATGCTTTTTCCCCATGTCAATCCCTGCTGATTTCCCATGCCCCGCGCCCGAATTCCTCGGAGAATTTCTTCCAGGGTACGACGTTCAAGAACTAGTAAGCTCCACTTCACATGGTGCAGTTTATCGCGCTCAACAGCTTTCGCTTGATCGCATCGTCTCCATCAGGGTTCTGCCACCCGCCATTGGGTCTAACTCTGAATTACGCCAGGCTTTTCAAGAAGGAGCCAAAGCTATGGCTCGCTTGAAGCACCCTAATCTTGTGGATGTCTTCGACTTTGGCGCCGCAGATGACATGCTCTTTATCGTCACCGAGCACATGCCTGGACGCTCACTGCATGAAACTACTGATGGCTGCCATATCCCCCAAGAGGAGGCAGCCCAATTGATCGCTAATTTGTGCCGCGGCCTTGAGCAAGCTCACGCTGCAGGAGTCTTTCACAAAGCTCTTGCCCCAGTCAACGTTCTCATTGATGAAGACGCTAACCCAAAGATTGTCGATTTTGGCATCGCCAGCTTGATCGATACCTCCGTGGAAGTAGATGTAGCACCATTTGTTAGTCCAGAGGTCTCTCAAGACTCAGCGCAAGGAGGCGCCCGCTCTGATATCTATTCGCTGGGAATTATTCTCTACAAACTTCTTGTCGGCCGGCTCCCCTCCGCCCCATACCGGCAGCCGTCCGCCGCTAGAGGAACTGATTTTGAGTTAGATAACATTGTCGCAAAAGCTATTCAACCTGACCCCTCACAGCGCTACTCCTCCGCCGCTGAAATGGCAGACGCCCTTGACGCTCTGCTAGAAAAAATCACCGTCGCCGCCAGCCCTGCTAACCGACTCGTCACCGCCCCTCCTTCCTCCCCCAGCGGAGCTCGCCCTGCGGTCTCCAGCTACCCGATTCAGGCTAAAAAATCCAGCTCTGGTGCTGTTTTAGTCACCTTGCTCGTTGTCGCTGTGGTTGCCGCCATTGCAGCAGTCGTTATCACAAAAAATTCCGATCAGCCCCCCACTGCACCAGCAAAAGACCCATCGACCACGACCACTGAACCAACCCCACCTAAACCTAAGCCAACCCCAAGCCCCACACCGAGGCCAAAACCTCCCAAGCCACCCAAAAAGGACGTTGTTAAAAATCCTGTGCCCACGCCAGAGGCACCCAAGCCCGCGCCAAATCCTACTCCAAGCCCAACTCCACCCCCTGCTGTGGTCGATAAGCCTGATCCCCCAGCGCCCCCTGCTCCAGAGATCCCCGAGTTTGATCGAGAAAAATGGCTAGAAAACCTCCGCGCTAAGTTACGCAACAGCTCAAGATCAGCCCTTTCCGCCTACTACCGTGATCTAGCGAAAAACATTGATCGCTTCCGCCGCGATGTCAACAGACGGCTACGCAAGATGGATCGTAATGAGCGCAGACCCGCCGAGGTTATCTGCGATGAAGCATTTGAGAAGTACCACGAACTTCGCAAGCTCCCTGAGACCGCTGACAAAGATCTGCCCGATGTCATCAAAAAATATTATAAAGAAGCATTGGCTGACCAAGCAAAAGTCGATGCCAAACACCTAGCCGCTTTCACCAAACTCCGCATCACTTACCTACAAGCGCTAGATAAGCAAATCACCATACTCAAGAAGCAAGGCAACACTGACCACGCTGAAGCACTCGATCAAGAGCTCGATGACACCCAAAAGGATATGGAGCGCTTCATGCGCATTCTACGGGGCGAAGACCCAGATCCCCCCAAAGAAGACAAAGACGACGAGAAGGAAAAAGACAAAAAGAAAGACTGATTTTTTACTAACAACCTAGTAATCACATTATCAATACTATAAATTTTTATAAATTTTTCTGGATTGTTTAGTATTTTTAAGGATAATCCCATAGCTCAACGCATAAGCTATGGAACCAAATCCTCCAGACATGGCACCCGCCGCTGAATCGCTTCAGTCAATGCTCTCAGGTTACGATCAGATAGAAATGATCGCACTGGGAGGAATGGGTGCTGTTTACCGTGCCCGTCAAGTTTCTCTTGATCGCCCAGTCGCTATTAAGGTTCTCACTCATGCCTGCGCTTCATCCCCTCAGTTCAGGGAAATTTTTCAAGCTGAAGCCAAAGTGATGGCTAAGCTCAACCACCCGAATTTGGTTTCAATCTACGATTATGGAGATGTGCAGGGCATGCTGTTTATCGTAATGGAGTTTGTCGAAGGGCGGTCTCTCTACGAGGCTGCACACGGCCAAGTAGTCAAGCAAGAGGAGGCTGCAAAACTTGTATCAACACTCGCAAAGTCCCTTTCACATGCCCACCATGCTGGTATCCTTCACCGTGATATCAAACCAGCCAACATTCTCATCGATGCTAACGTACGTCCTGTGATTGTTGATTTTGGTTTGGCGCACCAATCTGATGAATCCACGGCCAAAGGAGAAACCGTTTTTGGCACTCCAGGATACACCGCGCCAGAAGTATTAACCCCACCCTACCGGGCCGATCAACGAGCCGATATTTTTGCGCTTGGTGTTCTACTTCACGAGCTGCTAACTGGGGAAACACCACGCACGCCTTATATTCCTCCGTCTCAGTTGGCTCCCGTAGATCCTCGCTATGATGCCGTTGTCACTCGTGCCATCCAGCCCCAAGCAGCCCTGAGACACTCTCTGGCTGAAGAGCTCGCTAGTGATTTGGACACAATTTTGTCTGGCAAGGAGCTGCGTGCCACCTCGCTCCTGCTCACTCCTCTCGCCCCAGGGAAAACTAGCCCATCCCCCACTCTCCAGTCCCCGTTTGCCCCCACGACCTACGCGCCTGAGCACCCAGCGCCAAGTCTTCCTACCGCAGTCACACCGCTCCCATCACCGAGCTCCGCAGATCAAACTAGCTCATCTAGCAAGCCAGCTCTGACGGCTATCGCAGCCACCGTTGCTGCAGCTCTTGTGATTTCTTCCTTAGTGACTCTCGGCGCAGAGGATGAAAGCCCACGTGAAACTGAACCTCATTCCGTTGATCAGGAAAAGTTTATTCCCGATGACACCGCACAGGCTAGCACTCACTCGCCGCAGGATTAACTGGCAATTACCCAGCTTGGCATCATAGTTGCCACGTGCCCGCCAAAAAGAAATCTACCACGCGAAAGAGCTCTAAAAAATCACCGCGCCTATCCTCTTCCATCCATATTCAGGGGGCTAAGCAGCACAACCTCAAGAATCTCAATCTTGATATCCCCCTCGGCGAACTCACCGTCGTCACCGGCCCATCTGGCTCTGGTAAATCTTCTCTCGCCTTCCACACACTCTACGCAGAGGGGCAGCGGCGCTACGTGGAAACCTTCTCTCCTTATGTGCGGCAGTTTCTCGATCGTATGGATAAACCGCTTGTGGATCGTATCGATGGCATACCGCCGGCCATCGCCGTGGAGCAGAAAAACAACATCCGCACCACACGCTCAACAGTAGGCACGCTCACGGAGCTGAATGATTACCTCAAAATCATATTCCCACACCTAGCCACCGCCTACCACCCGCGCACCGGAAAAGAGATCAAACCTGACACACCAGATTCCATTACCACATGGTGCCTACAAAATTTACCCGCTGACCAAGCCCTCGTCACATTTCCTCTTCCCGTCCCCAAAAACATCAACTCCGCTGAGTTCTTTAACATGCTCAGCCAACAAGGCTATCTTCGCATTCTGTTAGGCGGTGAAATTCTCCGCACAGATACTGATCAGCCACCTGCCAAACTTCCACGCACGATCCAGATCATCCAAGACCGGGTCAAGGTTTCCTCACGCAATAAATCCCGGCTCCGAGAGGCCATTGAAGTCTCCCTCAAACATGGAAAAGGCAACGTGGAAATTGCTAACCCCTCACTATCTTCCACGAAGTTCAGCGCGTCATGGGAACCACTTTTCCCACCCACAGCATCCCATTTTTCTTTTAACTCTCCCATCGGTGCCTGTCCGAATTGCCGTGGTTTTGGTCGCGTCATCGGCATCGATCTAATGAAGGCCATACCCAACGCTGGACTTAGCATCAAAGAAGGCTGCATTGCTCCGTTCCAAACACAGCGTGGTGCAGAATGCCAGCAGGACCTCATCCGCTGCGCGAAACAAGAAGGAATCAGCCTCGATACACCCTTCTATAATTTGTTAGACCACGAGCAACAATGGATTCTTCACGGTGAGCGTGCTGACGCTGAAGACGCATGGCAAAACGGCGAGTGGTATGGCGTAAAGGGGTTCTTCGATTGGATGGAAACCAAGGCCTACAAGATGCACGTTCGCGTCTTCCTCTCCCGCTACCGGGACTATACCGCCTGCCCAGATTGCCAAGGCACTCGGCTCAAGCCCGAGTCACTTTGCTTCAAAATTAATGGCAAAACCCTCCCCGATCTCTGGCAACTCCCTATTGATGAACTGCACGATTGGTTTAAAACACTAAAACCTAACAAATCTAAACACAACACATCTCTTTCTCACGCTCTCACAGAAATCAACTCAAGGCTGGGGTATCTGTTAGATGTCGGCCTCCCTTATCTCACACTAGACCGCCCCGCACGCACGCTTTCTGGTGGAGAAATCGAACGTGTCAACCTCACCACCTGCCTCGGTGCCGCTCTTACCAACACACTATTCGTCCTTGATGAGCCAACCGTTGGCCTACACCAAAGCGACATCCTCAAACTTGTCAGCGTGGTGCAGGGGCTCCGGGACAAAGGGAACACCGTCGTAGTCGTAGAACATGATGAAACCTTCATGCGCGCCGCAGACCACCTCATCGACCTCGGCCCAGCCGCTGGCGAGCACGGCGGTGAAATTACTTATCAAGGAGCAATCACAAAAAACAAAAAAGCAACCTCCCTCACACTCGATTACTTACATGGCACAAGGGAAAT
>JBMYYO010000059.1:0-14123 GCA_049609505.1 Akkermansiaceae bacterium
CATGTGACGACGACTTGATGAGTCTCTTCTGAATACAGATTGACGTATTGAACATCTTTCGTATGGTGACTGGGTCGTCGGTTGCCGGGGTATTTCGTGGACTCTCTGAAGTCAGATTGCCCGCCACTTCCGACGGCATTTTTTGTGCAATGAGGCTATGAGCTGCCCGCCGATTAGTGAGTCCCTTTTACGTAGTTAGGCTAAGAAAGGGGGGCACCGATGGCTCATCTTCCAATGCTGGGGATTTTCTCCACACCAGCGCGGAGGGTTTCCAGCTCAAGGTGGGTGTAAATCTGATGGGTCGTGCTCTCGGTGTGGCCTGTCATCTTCGTTCTGATCTCTTCCGATACCTCGGCATTGGCAAGCATGGATGTGAAGCTATGGCGCAGTGAGTGGAATGAGCGCGCCGCTGTCTCTCTGGCCGCTCCGTCCTCGGTGGTGCGTGTTACATCGCGTGGAACCTCTGCATCTTCCATAATGCCTCGGAATCGAGCTGAGAGGCCATTTCTGCCCCCAGTGGAAACTTTGGCGAGCTTGGGAAATACTGCGTTTCCGTCAAACTTTGGTGGTGGGTTATCTTTGAAGTAGCTGATTAACTCCTGATGGAGTGGCACCTCGATGATTTTTTTCTTCCGGTCAGATTTCCTCGGCATGATGCGGATGAGATTACGTTCGAGGTCGATGTTTCCAGCCTTCAGTTTGGCACAATCGGTAATGCGTAACCCAGTGAAGGCTCCAAGGAGGATCATTCCTTTCCAATCCGTAGATGCTACGGCAGCGAGGCTTTTGATTTCTTCAGAGCTGAAAGGTATTCTAGCTGTAGAATCATCCTCATTCACCTGTTTCACGGAAGCTGCTGGATTCAGAAGTATGGCAGAGGCTTTGACAGCATCACCGAAGATCGACCGGAGGCATTTGAGTTTGTGATTAGCTGTCTTACCTGTGCGACCGTTAGCCACCACACTATCTCGATAGGCTCGGATGTCTCCAGAGGTCACAGTTTCCAAGTGCTTCTCTGCACGATCTCCAAGGTATGCGAGGATGTCCTTCACGGTGGACTTGTAGAATGCCACGGTAGCGGGCTTGGTCGTGGCTTCCTTGTCCTTGAGCCATTCCATCATCCACTCTCGGCAAGATCGCTCCTGAAGCACTCCTTGACCGGATACCTCCATGATTTCACCGATAAGACGGCGGGCATGGGCTGGGTTTAAGCGGCCTTTGAGAGCTAATTACCCTGCTTCTCTCACTCTCGAAAGGATAGCCTCTGCTTGCTCATCATTTGCGCCAGCTTCTTTCAATGCCTCTTTTTCGAGTTGAGTGGCAACGGCTTGAGCTTCTTTCTTGCTTGTATGCCCGGTGGCCTTCTTCACCTGCTTGGTGCCTCCATTCGCCGTAGGTACGCGGTAAAAGGCATAATACTTGAGAGATTGCTTACCGCTTGGAGTCTTGATTTTGTGCACTGTTGCCATGCCTCCATAGTGGTAACATAATGGTAACATAATGGTAACAGTCAATGGTATTCGGCATCGTTCAGTAAAATACATTTCCTAGGTTTTACAAGGGTTTCAGGGCTAACAGGATTATACTGGACACACGGGATCGAATCCTGGGTTCGAGTCCCAGTCTGCGTACCATTTTTCTAAACCCGTTAAGGTCAACACTTTAGCGGGTTTTTTTGTTTGTGCCGAGCTCCCGCCTTTTACCCAAGCAGACCGGGACGTGAACCTTGGTTCGACCGCACAATTGCTCGTGCATCACGAGCCCCCCCTATCCCAAAATTCCGGAGGAGGAATTATGCAAACCAGCAGAGCCTGAGCGGGCGAAGGCAATCCCAGTCTGCTTACTTTCTATAACCCGCGGCATCTTCACCGATCAGAGGGTTTCCTTTTATCCATCTAGCGCCTTGCGATAGATTTTTGAAAATATTGTGCAAAAGCTTGGGTTTGGTCCGCATCAGGGATGATTTCTACCATGGTTGTGCGGTCGCTGGGTTCGATATCGAAGTCCTCCATGCCTCGGATACGGGTGTAGTGCATGCCCCACATCGCGGCCCAGTGCTCGAAGCCGTGGTCATGGGCATTAGTCACGATCTCAGCAATTTCGCTTGGGAGCTTGCGGACTTGGGGAAGTTTCTCAAAAATTCTGCCGCCTGAGTTATTTATCACAGCGAGCACCCTTCCCTGTTGATTGACCTCACGCAAGAGCGATGGTGCAGACATATCATACAATGCCGTAAGATCACCGAACACACCCCATGCGCCATCGCGCTCTGCGGTGCAGCCTAGCCAGGTGGAGATTTGCCCATCGATGCCGTTGGCTCCGCGGTTCGCCCTAACTAGCTCATAGGGAAACTCACGCTGCGCAAAATCATTCCACTCACGGATCGGCAAGCTATTACCTAAGTAGAGGCTGCTGCCCATGGTTGCCATGACCGAGAGCGTGCGCACCATACCAGGCTCACTCTCGGGGTAGGATTCTAACAACTCCTCGATCACACCCTTCCGCCGTGAGCTATTCTTCAGCCAATCCATGGTATCGCCTACGTGGGGAACCTCACCGATCGCTCGCAAACAACGTGGGACATCGGCATGAAGCACACGGCTAGGTCTGGCAAGTCCAGCAAAGCCTGTTCTGGAAATAGACAGCACGTTCACTTGAGGCATGGATTCCAAGTCTCGCCAGAATCGGCCCACGGGGACATCTCCTATGCGCAGCACGTGTGCGGGTGGGTTCTCCCGCAGTAATCGATCCCCATCTGTGAGTGCTAGCTTCCCTAACATCTCACGCAATCCGCTGGTGGTATCCGCCAGTACTGGAGCCCCCAAGTGCTTGAGAAAATGCCACACCTCCTCGCGATCATCAGGCTCAAGGCCACCGAGCAGCACAACCATTCCACGCCAGGAATCTTGAATCATTTCAGAAAGAGCGCGCACATCAGCAGGCGGGAGCCTATCCGTATCCATCTCCCCTAGCTCCACGCAGGGGTGAGAGCCTGTTTCTTGCTCTGGAGCTACCTCCTCCAGGCAGACATTAACATGCCAAGGAGATCTCATGTTCCAACCTTCTAACATTGTTGCCGTTTCCCCCTGCTCAAGATCATCGCAGCCCGCGACGTAGCTGCCGAAGATTGCCGGTTGCTCGATCGCTTGAGGAGCACCGCTTCCGCGGAAACATGATGGTCTGTCAGCCGAGATCACGAGTAGTGATCGCTGCTGGTAATGGGCCTCTACCACTGCTGGCAGCAGCTCTGCTACGGCCGTGCCAGAGGTGGTGACTACGGCGCAAGGTTTACCCGTTTCCATCATCCTACCGAGGGCAAAAAACCCCGCTGAGCGCTCTTCAAAATGCCCAAGCGGCTCAACCTCTAGCCGGTGGAGTGCTTCTATAATGGGTAAATTACGCGCACCTGCACACACCACAAACTCCTCAACACCTGCCCGCAAGCAAGAATCCACGACTGTTTCTACCCAAGATTTAGCTGGCACAGCGGGAGTGAACCAAGGTGGGCGATGGGATGCAAGGTTATGTTTTTTGGGAGTGCTAGCCACTAACCGCTACCCCCAAAAACATAGATGTCTTTCCCCGTGCTTGACCCATGTGATCTGCCCGCTATGCTGCGCGCCCCTCACTCAATATTCATTTTCCATTATGGCTCTTATCGTTCAAAAATACGGAGGCTCATCCGTTGGTAGTCTTGACCGTATCCGCAATGTGGCCAGCCGCATCAAGCAGCTGTGTGAGGATGGAAACCAAGTGGTAGCCGTCGTTTCCGCCATGGGTGGAGTCACTGACAAGCTCATTGGCATGGCGAATGATCTGAATCCAAACCCGCCGGAGCGAGAGCTAGATGTGCTTCTCTCCAGCGGCGAACAGCAGTCCATCGCTCTGCTCTCAATGGCGCTGCACAGCATTGGCATCGATGCCGTATCTGCTACGGGTAGGCAAGCGGGTATCCGCACCACTGGCAGCCACACACGGGGAAAGATTGATGATATTGATCCCAGCATGATGCAGGGATACTTGGATCAGAAAAAGGTCGTCATCGTAGCGGGATTCCAAGGAGTCACGCATGATGGATTAATTCACACGTTAGGCCGGGGAGGATCAGACCTCACCGCGATAGCGATTGCGGCGGCCTTGAAGGCGGACCTTTGCCAAATCCTAACTGACGTTGATGGCGTGTATAGCTGTGACCCGCGCATAGTCACAGATGCACGCAAGCTACCTGAAATTTCTTATGATGAAATGCTGGAAATGGCATCCTCTGGCAGTAAAGTCATGCAGTCACGTTCCGTTGAGTTTGCTAAAAAATACGGAGTCGTTTTTGAAGTTTGCTCAAGCCTGAACAACAATCCTGGAACCCTAGTCACCGAAGAACATCCCGCCATGGAAGCAGTAGTTATCCGAGGAGTCTCCATCGAGCGCTCCCAAGCCCGCGTCACCATCACTGAGATCCCAGATCACCCTGGCAACTCTGCTAGAATTCTAGGAGCCCTTGCCGATGCTGAGATAAACATCGATATGATTGTCTCTAACATCGCAAGCAATGGCAAAGCCCGGCATTCATTCACCATGCATACCAATGATCTTGGCCGCGCTCAAGCAGCACTCAAGCCAGTGCTTGGAGAGCTTTCCAGTGATGCTGAGATCGAAACCGAAGCCGGCTTGGCAAAGCTCAGCACCGTTGGCATAGGAATGAGATCTCACTCCGGTGTAGCCGCCAAGATGTTTACCGCTCTGGGTGATGCCCAAATCAACATCGGCATGATCTCTACCTCGGAAATCAAAATTGCCGTCACCGTGGATGAAACAGTGATCGAAGACGCTGCCCGCGCCGTGCATGAAGCGTTTGAGCTGGATAAAAAACCTTCCGCCTAAACACACAACGCCACAACGCCATGGGGAGCCCTGTTTACGCAGCATCCACGCCTGCCACGCCGCAGGGGTTTGATCCTAGCCAGGTGCAAGGCCCTTATGGGAAGTTCCGCAAAAACGCGTTACTCAAGGGCGCCCTCGTGCTGTTTCTCATCGTTCAGGCATTGACCGCAGCTTATGTATCAGGCTATCTCAATTCCTTAAAAATGAAGAGCCTCACTGATATTGATGCGGCCTATCAACATGAATCCACCCCACTGGACAACACCATGCAGGTGGCGTCAGCAGCTCAAGCAAGTATCGCTTTGCTTGTTATCATTTTATTTGCCGTGTGGACCGTGCGAGTTAGCAAAAACGGTTGGCTGCTAGACGCACCTAAGATGAGCACTACCCCTCCATGGTCAGTGGCATTCTACATCGTTCCTGTGCTGTGTTTTTGGAAACCATACAATGCCATGCAGGAGATTAGAAATGCAAGCTGTGGTCAGCGTGACACACTCAAGAAAGCATTACCGCTCTGGTGGACATGCGCCATCATCACACTCGCGCTTGGATTACTCTCAGGCTATTTGTTTACCCAAGTGAGGGACCAATCAGATTACCTATCGGCGGGCAAGCTACTCTTCATCAGCAGCCCACTTCAGGTGCTACTCTGCTATCTAACCATTGTGGTGATTAGCGGTATCACTCGCGCACAGAACCAGAAGTTTAGCCAGTGGAGACCTTAGCTTGGTAATACCAATGAAGAAAACTTTCTGGTATAACTTGGCTATTTTACGGAGTGGTGTTAGAGTCTGTCACCTCAGAAATCAACTCAAGGTAGCGCACGCCGAGCTTACTTAGTGAAGCACGGTAGCCAGTACCTGAGACAAATCCCTTGGTGTGGTATTCGTGTTTGGACTTGCACTTGCGGATGGAGCTTACCCGAGGAGCGGTGACGGCGCGCGAGCTCGGAACCACAGACAATGGGAAGCCTGACGCCGTGAATGAGACCTCCCACGAGGGTGAGGGCTTAGAGTGATCACCTCTCGCCAGCCAAGGATTCCTCTCCACTAGATCCAACTTCCCAGCTCTCGGGATAGTGACCTTGTAGTGTGCTGGCACCGAGCGTAAGAACTGCGGCACGGTGAGGTTTTTGTTTCTGAGCTGGGCAAGATAAAGCTTGGAAACATCCAGCCCTGCGAGGTTAATCCCGTTGTGGATTCCGTGGATGTTTTGGGTGCCGAAGTGCTTTTCATGCCATGCTGAAAACTTAGTGGACAGCAGCACATTAAGCTCCAAGTGCAGGTGTGAGCGCTCGCGGTTTATCCCCCGCCCTGTGTATCCCATGATGCCAATGACCTCGCCTTGTTTTATCTGCTGGCCAGCTTTGACATGCACTTTAGAGAGGTGGGCGTAGAGACTGAACATGGAGCCCGTTTTCCACAGGTGCTCTACGACCACATACTTACCGTAATTGCTCTTCGCCGATGAGAAATTAACATACACAACAATGCCGCCGGAGATCGCGAGAATTTCATCAAGAGGATTGTTAGATGAGTCTCTCTTGAGAGGTTTGACATCGATCCCCTCGTGGAATCGGGTCCCGATCACACCGTCCTCCGTCCTACGCATATTACGCACGAAGCCGTACTTGCCCGCTGTCCAAGCACGAGAGTCCGTGCCCTCGAAGTTCCGGTGCACATACATATAATACTTCTCACCATTGCCACGGTAGAGGTTATCGTTAGCTGTCGGTAAAACCAAGCGCGTTGGGCTAAGCTCTTGCCCTGCTGGCTTGGTTTCAGAGGTGGGAGCCGGGGTAGGTGCATCAGTTTGTGCATCCAGCGGAGACCACGGGACTAGCACGCACAGCAGCATCAACCACCCAGCGGCAGTTTGTTTCTTAACATCCATCACCAACAAATGGCTAAAATGGTCAAAGTGGTTTTAACTACTTCTTGAGCTTCTTCTGCTTCTTCAAGCGAGCCTTCCATTTTTTGGGATCTTCACCGATCCTTGGTGCTACTTTATCGTAGAGTTTGAGTTCCTCGGTTGTGACACCGGACCAAACAACCAGCATCCCATCTGTCACGGGCTTATCAATACGCACCACTCCCACGGCTTGACCGTTAATGAGAGCCAGCAGAAGCTTTCCACGGTGCATGGTGGTGGAGGCATGAAGTCTGCGGGCGGCTGTTTTGTTGAGTTTGAACACCAAGCCGTAGGTTTTTTTATCATCGGCTGGAAATGGGCTAAAAGCAATGATGTCCTTAGTGCTAACCTCGGGAACTTTACGGAAAAAGTGCGTACCAGCCACGGTTTTCACCTTCCGCACGAACTTGGCAGTCTCCGCTCCAGATCCCTGCACGTGGAAAGTGATCGAGGCGGGTGGAGTTTTCTTACTACCTCCAGCCTGGACCCACACAGGAGCCAGTATCATCGCAATCAAAATTAGGTGTTTCATACCGCCAAACTGCACTCTTTCTTGAATCCGATAAAGAAAAAAAACCGCTCCTTAGATTCTGCCCGCACACATACTCTGCCCGCGTCGCTCAAAAAACGTCATGGTTCTTGACTCCGCGGCCATGCGCCCCTAGTTTCCCGCGCCTTGCCGCTACCCACCGCAGCCGCGGCACATCACCTTTTCAGACAGAACACTATACCCAACAACCAAGCTATTTCACTATGAACATTACCGTTGATAAGCAGCCAGAATGCACCGCCACACTTCGTGCAGAAATCCCAGCAGATCTCGTTACCAGCGAGCGTGAGAAAATCGTCCAGGCTTTCTCCAAGCAAGCCAAGATCCCCGGCTTCCGCCCAGGAAAAACCCCTCTCTCCGTCATCGAAAAACGCTTTGGCGAGGACATTAAAACCGAACTCGAAGACCGCCTGATCAACAACGCATGTGGCGAAGCTCTGAAAACCAACGAAGATCTCCGTGTGCTCGATTTCAAACAGCCCAAGGAGAAAAACCTCAGCCCTGACGGCTCATTCAGCTTCACCATGCCCCTCATCCTTGCTCCTGTCTTCGAGCTTCCTGAATACAAAGAGATCGAAGTCAAACTCCCCTCCTCCGATGCAACAGATGAGGAAGTGCAACGCGAAATCGACGGTATTCTCGAGCGCTATGCCGACTACTCAGACATCGAGGATCGCCCTCTGCAAGCTGAAGACATCGCCGTTATCGACTTCACATCAACACTCGATGGCCAGCCACTGGAAGAAGCCGTAGGTCAGCCTGTTGGCGTGCTTGGTGGTAAGGAAGATTACTGGGTTGTCCTCAAGGAAGATGCCTTCCTCCCCGGCTTCGCCAAACAGCTTGAAGGTGCCGCTAAGGACGACACCCGCGATGTCAAATGCTCTGTAGGCGAGGACTTCCCTCTCGAAGCCCTCCGAGGCAAAGAGCTGGACTTCAACGTCACCGTCAAGGGCATCAAATCCCAGACACTCCCCGAGCTCAACGATGAGTTCGTCTCAGATACCATTCAGTTTGGCAAAGACAAAACCGTGGACGATCTCAAGGAGTTCATCAGCGAGCAAATCTCCCAACAAAAAGGTCAGCAAATCGAAGAATCCAAGGTGAACCAAATCGTGGAAACTCTCCTCGGTCGTGTTGACTTCGCCCTCCCTGAAGAACTTGTCGCCGCTGAAGCCCAAGGCAGTGCAGATGACATGGTGCAGCGCGGTGCTCAGCAGGGCATGAGCGATGAAGACCTCGTAGCCCAACAAGAGGACATCATGGCCGCCGCCCAAGACCAAGCGCGTAACAACCTCAAGACAAACTTCATCCTCCAAGAAATAGCCCACGCTGAGAAAATCTCCGTGACTGATAATGAGGTAAGCCAGCGTATCATGGGCATGGCCAAGCAGCAGAAGAAATCTCCTAAAGCACTCGCCAAGGAGCTACAGCGCTCTGGTCGTGTTTCCAGCCTAAGAAACTCGATCTTAATCGGCAAAGCCATTGATTTTCTGGTAGATAGTGCGAAGATCGAGGAAGCCGCAGAAGAGGAAGCATAAGCTTCGCCACATTCACCACTCTACATTCAAAATTTACCATTCAAAATGGATACCACTCCTAAGAACAACTACTACATCCCCACCGTCATCGAGTCCGATGGTCGTGGAGAGCGCGCCTTTGATATCTACTCACGCCTGCTCAAGGACCGCATCATTTTCATCGGCACAGGCATCGATGATGGCGTTGCAAACTCCGTCATCGCGCAGATGCTCTTCCTCCAGATGCAGGACCCTAAAAAGGACATCCACATCTACATCAACTCCCCCGGAGGATCAGTCACAGCGGGCCTTGCCATCTATGACACCATGCAGTTTCTCACCTGTGATGTAAACACCTACTGCATCGGCATCGCCGCCTCTATGGGTGCGGTTCTGCTCACTGCCGGCACCGAGGGCAAACGCTTCTGCCTGCCTAACTCCCATGTGATGATCCACCAAGTATCTGGCGGAGCACAAGGCACAGCCGCTGACGTAGAGCGCACCATCGGGTTTATGTTTAACCTGAAGAAACGCCTCAACACCATCCTCTCCAAACACACTGGAAAATCCGAAGAACAGGTCGAGAAGGACGCAGACCGTGACAACTACATGTCCGCTGAAGAATCCGCCGCCTACGGCCTAGTTGACAAGGTTCTTGAGAACCGCAAGGAAATGCCAGATAGCGATACTGATGGGAAATAATCCTGCAACATCGCAAAAATAAGCTACTTTAAGGGCGGCAGGTTACACAAAACCTGTCGCCTTTTTCGCTCCACAAACAGCCTCTCTTCCCGTAGAGTCCACCTCATCCTTACCGAATAAGTAACGATTCCCAACACACTCTAACTACATCCTCTCACTATACATCCTATGGCTAGAACATCCAATCTCACCATGTGCTCCTTCTGTGGCAAAAGCCACTCCGAGGTTAAGAAACTCATCGCCGGTCCCGCCGTTTACATCTGCAATGAGTGTATCGATGTCTGCTCATCGATCATGGAAAAAGAACTCAACACAGGCAAACAAGCCGTAGCTGATGCTCAGATTCTCAAGAGCGACATCCCCGCCCCCTCTACCATCACTGAAAGGTTAGATGACTTCGTGGTCGGGCAAGAGCGCGCGAAGAAGGTCCTCTCCGTTGCCGTTTACAATCACTACATGCGCCTGCGCCAAGATCACCTCAACACTAAACCTGAATTCGATGAGGTGGATATTGAGAAGTCTAACATCCTCATGCTCGGGCCCACTGGATCAGGAAAAACTCTCCTCGCACGTACACTTGCCAAGGTGCTGGACGTGCCATTCACCATCGTTGACGCCACCTCTCTAACAGAGGCTGGCTACGTGGGCGATGATGTGGAAAACATCATCCTCCGTCTGCTACAAGCGGCAGACTTCGATGTAGAGCGCGCTGAGCGCGGCATCATCTACGTTGATGAGATTGATAAGATCGGCCGCACCACACAGAACGTTTCCATCACCCGTGATGTATCAGGTGAAGGCGTGCAGCAAGCCCTACTGAAGATTCTTGAGGGCACTATCTGTAACGTCCCTCCTCAAGGCGGGCGTAAGCACCCACAGCAGGAATACATTCAGGTAAACACAGAGAAAATTCTCTTCGTCTGCGGCGGCGCCTTTGTAGGCATCAATGACATCATCAGCCGCCGCCTCGGCAAACACGTTCTCGGTTTCCACGAGGGCGATGACAAAGCCCAAGAGGACGTCAATGATGCGTCTAACCTCTTTGCCAAAGCTGAGCCAGAAGACCTTCTCCACTTCGGTCTAATACCCGAGTTCATTGGCAGACTTCCCATCATCTCATCACTCCGTGAGCTCAAGAATGAGGAGCTCGTTGAGATCCTCACCCAGCCGAAAAATGCGTTGGTCAAACAATACTCCAAGCTACTAGGCATGAATGGCGTGAAGCTCAAAGTAACCAAAGACGGGCTACAAGCCTTCGCGGATGAAGCCATCAAGCGAGGCACCGGCGCCCGTGCCCTGCGCTCTATCTTTGAAAAAATCATGCTCAACGTGATGTATGAAATCCCCGGCCGTGATGACGTAGAATCCGTCACCATCAACCGTGCTGTGGTAGAAGGTAAGAAACAACCTATCATCCGCAAGAAACGCGCGGACGCTGCCTAACAAATCACTGAGGCAGCACATCGGCGGGGATATGGTCAGCGGAATACCGCTTCGGCCGCCCCCGCTTGAACCACCGAATGCAGGTGGGTAGATAGAAAATGATCAAGACGAGCTTCACAATCGCCACAGCCGGAATGGCAGTGATCATCACAACGCCCACAGCAACTAACAGAACGAGAACGAGAGCAAGAAAAATGGCATTAAGCCAGAAGCTCAATGGTGTGACTCCAGCGTGGAACACGCAATGAGGGTTTCTTTTCCCTAGCCTCGTGTGCAGCATCTGCACAAACGCCCGATAGCCGACCGAGCGATCTTCAAAATCTGCTAGTCCTCGATACAACTGGTTGCCTATTTTCAGGGACCTCCCATTGCGCATGGTGATGATGGTTTCAAACCTATCCCTCTGCACGCGTGTGGGGAAAAACCGACAGCGCACTTGCGCAATTTCTGTTAAAGGAATATTTTCGCTCTGACTTCCGTAATCGATCTCTAACCGATGGCCATGCAGCTTGTAAACCCGCTCTGATTCCAATGCGGATAAACGCGCCTCATACTCAATAACTTCAGGCAAAGCAGGCGGGCTAGTCATACTCCCAATATGGCAACCTCTTAACCTTCTGGCAATGGAAACCACCACACAACATGAACACAACACTCTGGCAAAACATTCTTGATTTCCCCATCGATGACCCCACATCCAGTAAGTCATTCTCACAGCGGCTCGCAATGGAAAACTCTTGGAGCAAGGAGTTCACTGAGCGTGTTTTGTTAGAATACCGCAAGTTTCTCTATCTATGCTGTGAAGCGAACCATCAAGTCAGCCCATCCGATGAGGTTGACGAGGCCTGGCATCTTCACCTTTGCTACACGCGGTCCTATTGGCAGGAGCTTTGCAAAGAAACACTTGGGCGACCTATCCATCACAACCCCACACAAGGAGGCCAGCAAGAGACTGAGAAATTCCGCGCCACCTATCAGAAAACACTAGCAAGCTACGCCCAAGTATTTGGCGAGGCTCCACCGGCAGACATCTGGCCACCCGTCGAAGTGAGGTTTACTAGAAAAAACATCCAAAAGATTAACTGCACGGAGCACTGGGTGATTTCAAAGAAAAAGCTCCTCACCATAGCAGCGGGCATGGCGATGATGTTCGGATTGGTTGGGTGCACCGAACTATTCACGATGGAAAATACGCCGATGATTTTCATGTTTGGCTTCATTTTCCTCATCACTGTCCTGATCATCAAGCTTGTTAAACTCGGTGGCGGTGGCGGCAGCGGTGGTGGATGTGGCTCCAGTTGTGACAGTGGGTGCAGTAGCTGCGGCGGTGGATGTGGTGATTAGCGAAGCCGGATATTCACCTCCTGATACTCTGATCACCGATGGTTTTTCAGCCACGCTCGCTGGCTGGGTGACAGAAATGCTTGTCATCGCCCCTCCTACCGCCAAGGATCGCTCTGCTGTTCTTCCACCGATCACAATCAGGAGCCACCACCACGCATTATGTCTTACCGCACATCCCCATCCGATTCCACAGGCATGCCCTCGGGCGTACCACACATCGTTGTTAACGAAGCCGCAGAGAGGTTTTCATTTTATGGAATGAAGGCAGTGCTTGCCGTGTTCATGGTAAAGTACCTGCACCTTATGAATGATGAGGTAGGCAAGGCAATGACGGATGCTTCCGCGACCGAATATATCCACAACTGGATTTTCTGGGTTTACATCACCCCGTTTATCGGAGCCCTGATTGCGGATGTGTTTTTTGGGAAATACCGCACCATCATCACACTCTCCCTCGTGTATTGTCTCGGGCACGCCGCTCTAGCATTCATGGGCGTACAAGGTGAAGCCCGCTGGTGGTTGACCACCGGACTGGCACTAATTGCGATCGGCTCAGGAGGGATCAAACCCTGTGTCTCCGCCCACGTAGGAGATCAATTTGGCAAGAGCAACGCACACTTACTGCCTAAGGTCTTCAACTGGTTTTACTTCTCCATCAACCTCGGAGCGATGGTCTCAATGATGCTCACTCCTTGGCTGATGGAATGGTATGGCCCCCACCTCGCTTTTGGAATCCCAGGTGTGCTGATGGCTTTTGCCACGTTGATTTTCTGGATGGGCAGAAAGACGTTTATCCACGTACCTGCGGGCGGCCAACGCTTCCTTGAAGACATCAATAAAAGGGACACTTGGAAAATCATCCTCAAGCTTCTTCCCCTTTACGTCTTTCTCGCCATGTTCTGGGCACTGTTTGATCAGACTGGCTCAACTTGGATTTTCCAAGCGCAGGACATGGACCGCAAGTTCCTCGGCATTGATTGGCTACCGTCGCAAGTGCAGTCGCTGAACTCATTGTTTGTATTATCATTCATCCCGATTTTTGCTTACTTGCTCTACCCTCTTGTTTCCAAAGTTTGGAAACTTACGCCTCTGCGCAAGATCAGCATTGGTCTGTTTATCATGGCCGCTTCATTTGCCTTGGTAGCAGATGTGCAAAGCAGAATCGATGCCGGGAACGCGCCTAACATCGGCTGGCAAGTCCTCGCATACGCCTTACTCACAGCATCTGAGGTGATGGTTTCCATCGTGGCTCTCGAGTTCGCCTACACCCAATCGCCACGCACGATGAAATCTCTCGTGATGTGTTTCTATCTAGGAGCCGTTGCTTTTGGTAATTTGTTCACCGCCCAGATCAATAACTACATCCAGATTCCTAGTGTTTCGTTAGAGGAAGGCAAACCTCACGCTGGCTATGATGAAAAGCTCAATACAGCAGACGACCTAAAGCTTGTTGAGGACAAAAAACTCGAGATCACTGAGATCGAATCCCCTGCTCGATCCCAGCTCAAGCAGGCAACAAAAATCATTGAAGCCCATTTCTTGAAACATCAGTCAATGGCTTCCAATGATGAGTTAGACACTGAGCTATCCGCCATCAAAGACCCTTGGGGGACCCCCCTCCGTTACACACTGATGAACTCCCGCACGGCAAGAGTTTCTTCCGATGGCCCAGATAAAACAGCCAACACCCAGTGGGACTTGGGTATCAAACTCACACTACCCGAAGAGAAAAAAAATCCTGAAAAATCTTGGACAGATGCTCTTCATCCAGAGACGCC
>JBMYYO010000059.1:14133-17173 GCA_049609505.1 Akkermansiaceae bacterium
ATGCTCTCAGACCCGACACACCGTGGCTAGAGCGCCGCAAAAAAGAACTCGGTATCACTGATAAGGAAAAAACCTCTGACGATTCCCCATTCGAGAAGGAATACTACGCGGGCGGAGGCTCACGCCTTGAAGGGCAGGACTACTTTTGGTTCTTCACCCAGCTCATGCTTGTCACTGCCGTGTTGTTTATTCCTTACGCTATCTCCTACCGTGAGCAAACCCACCTCCAAGAGTAACATCACATGTTAATCGATTCCCACTGTCACCTAGCGTCCCATAAGTTTCCTAACAGCGAAATTCCAGCCATCATCTCCCGCTCTGTGAGTGCGGGGGTGACTCGCATGGTGACACTTGCAACATCCCTCGATGACCTGCAAGCAAACTTAGATCTCGCCACAACCCATGATGAAATTTTCTGCTGCATCGGCATTCACCCCTGTGATGTGCATGAGACTCCAGACGACTACATGGCACAGCTAGAGCACCTCGCAGCACACCCGCGCTGTGTCGCCATCGGTGAGACTGGTTTAGATTACTTCCACCCTGCACCAGAGGGGTGGACGGATGAGGACTATCACGCACGGCAACAAAAACTCCTACGACAGCACTTCGAGCTAGCAAAGCGGCTTGGCAAAAACATCGTCATCCACACCCGTGACCGAAGTGGTGATCAATCACTGCAGGACGCACTCGCCATTTACCGGGATTACGCCACAGATGTGCGCGCCGTATTTCATTGCTTCCCCTACTCCTTTGAAACAGCCAAACCAATCCTTGATCTTGGTGGACTGATTTCATTCACGGGCATCGCCACATTCAAAAATGCACAAGTCGTGCTACAAACTGCCATCGACTGCCCAGCGGGGAGTTTTATGTTAGAAACTGACGCACCTTACCTAGCTCCCGTGCCACACCGAGGGCAGCGCAACGAACCCGCCTTCACGCGCCACACGGCAGAAGCCATCGCAACAGCTCGCGGAGAAACCGCTGAGCAACTAGCCGCCCACACCACGCAGACGGCGGAAAGTTTCTACTCACTAAGCCGCTGATGGAGATCTCCAATGATCACCTCCAGCTCCTGCACCCTCTTAGTAGCCCCGCCAGCTCTAGCGCAGTAGCTTACAAAGCCAACGCCAAACACAATAACGCCGCCCACCAAGGCGATAATTGCGCCAGACATAACAACCGGATAAATATCAGGCTCCACCGTCGTCATTCCTGATGATGTGGAAGTGTACATTGTTGTCACCGCCGTCATCATCATCCAAAAACCAAGCATATAACCAACCAATCCAATCACACTCATGCTGCTACCCGTGATCATCAGCTTAGCGCGCCAACTTGGCTCCCCACGGTTTGCCAATATACTCCCGTAAACAAACACACCTGCCAACGCCGCAAGCAGGCCAAAAATTCCGAACACTATTAGCATTTCATTGTTTGTACTCATGGTGGCGCAGAAGCTAACGCAACCAACCATCATCGCCAATCTCGAAATTCCGACAGAAACTTGAAAGCATTCTCAAAAACTTCCGTTTTACAAATAAGCCAGAAGTGCTAAATAAACAGCAATCACTATCGAATCGCTACAACGAATTAACCAGCCCACTCAAGCAACCCACCTAACTAACCTAATTACAAATGAAACAAACCATCCTACTTCTATCACTCGGAGCCATCACAGCTCTGGCCTTCTCTTCCTGCGCACAAAATGACCCTGAATACGCAGCCTGGAAAAAGAAAAAAGACGCTGAAGCCGCCGCCGCAAATAATCCTTATGGCGCACCAGCAGCAGGTGCTAATCCTTACGGCGTTCCGCAAACCGGTGGAGAAACAGGCTCATACACCCCAGCCGGTGGCACTACGGGAGCTGCTCCCTATCAGCCGCTGCCAGGCGTCAATCAGCCACCAGCAGCTGGCGTGCCAGCACAACCCGCCCCACCCATTGCTGGTCATGGCGGCGGTGCAGGCGGCGGAGTAAGCCACACTGTCGTTTCTGGAGATAGCCTCTGGGGTCTTGCCCGCAAGTATAACACATCCATCGAAGCAATCCAACAAGCGAACGGACTCACTGGAACAAACATCCAAACCGGTCAGACTCTAACCATTCCCGCGCAGTAGTCAGTAGCCGATACCTTCCACTAGATTCTCAAGCCGTGCTTCACACTGAAGCACGGCTTTTTTTATTGGTATCATCTCAGCCTATGCACAAGATACTAGCATGAAGCTTATCAAGACCCTTAGCGCACTCACACTGCTGCCCTGCCTGACCATGGCACAGGAAAATCCTGCTACTCCCACGCCCCCTGCACCAGCACCTCAAGCTCTTTCTAAAGATACCAAAGAGGCGATGTTAGAAAAACTTTTTGCCAGCCTGAAGCCTGGCCAACTAGCCCCCATCTTAGCGGAAGCAAAAAAAATGGGTATCCCACAGCAGACATTGTTAGAGGCTCGGTTTATTCACCACATTGATACACTCAACAACAAAGGCATCGCAGCAATGGCACCCGACCTAGTTAAACACAAAGACATCTTTGACCCCAGCATCTCAGAAGTATTTGCCATCAAACAAGATTGGCTTGCCATCATTCACTACTCGCAAGCTCTGGCTGCCCTCCAAGCTGACAACAAAGCACTATTCAAAAAACACATCACCGAGGCGTTCTGGCTAAGCCCAGCACAAGCTCAAGCCTTTGCACCTCACATTGAGAAACTTCACATGCAAGAAGCAATGGCGAAAGTTATCATTAACAGGAAGCTTGCCCTCAAGTCACAAGACAATAAAGAGATGCCAACTCTAGGATCCTTAATGCAAGACAAGAAAGCACTCGTGCTCCATTTCTGGTCCCCTATTAGCCAAGAGGTGCAGCACCACCTCCCAGACTTCGCCCTAACTAGCCAGGAATTAGCCAAGAACAACATCGCTGTCTGCTCCATCCTACTTGGCAATAATGCCGAGACACTAAAAGATACCGAAGCCATTCGCAAAAAATTCAGCTCAGGAAAAGACAGCGACGCCAAGTGCTCTTGGCTGTTAGAC
>JBMYYO010000060.1:0-17076 GCA_049609505.1 Akkermansiaceae bacterium
GAGCACGTTCACCGCACAGACCGCACTGGCTACAAGGCTGGAGCTCTCGAAAACGGCACAGAAACAGCCAAAGGTGAATACCTCTTCATTCTTGATTCCGATTTTGTCCCTAACCCTGATGTGTTGAAAAAAACCATCCACTACTTCACGGATGACAAGATAGGTATGATTCAGACCCGCTGGGAGCATATCAACCGCACTTATAATGCACTCACCCGTGTGCAGGCGATGTTCCTAGATGGTCACCTTGAGCTTGAACAAACTGCGCGGAACCGCAGCGGTAGATTCTTCACCTTCAACGGCACAGCTGGCATCTGGCGGAAGTCATGCATCGATGACGCAGGCGGCTGGGAGCATGATACCCTCACCGAGGATATGGACCTCAGCTACCGTGCTCAGCTCAAGGGATGGAAGTTTATCTTCCTCAATGACGTCACCACTCCCGCTGAACTTCCAGTCGATATGGAAGGATTCAAAAGCCAACAGCACCGTTGGACAAAGGGCTCCATTCAAGTTTGCAAAAAGTGCCTCATCGATATTTGGAAGAGCAAAGCTCCTTTCTACTGTAAGATGGAGGCTACCGCACACCTCACTTCTAACTTCGCCTACCTCGCTTTGTTTGCCCTGCTTTTCCTTATCTGGCCAAAGCAGCACAGCAATATGACATGGTTCGAGGAAAACGGCATCTCTGAGCACCTGCTCAACTTCCCAATCTTCTTCTTTGGTAGTGTCTCGGTAGCAATGTTCTACATTATGAGCCAGAAGGCACTCCGCCCTGGCACGTGGCTCAAAGATATCCTTTACCTCCCCCTCCTTCTAGCCCTCGGCATCGGCATGTCAGTGAACAATGCCAAAGCCGTTTTGGAAGCCATCTTCAACCATGAAACAAGCTTCGTGCGCACGCCTAAGCACGGCATCAATGGCAGCCAGAAAGACGAAAAGGCAGCATTCAAGAAGAGCCGCTACAAAGCCATCAAGTCCCTCACCCCATTTGTGGAACTTGCCTTTGCTCTGTTCTTCACCGTCGTGGTGATTGACAACATGATGAACTCGAACTGGATAGCGGCTATCCTTCTGATGCCTTTCCCTGTTGGGTTCTTCTACACATCTCTCAGCTCACTCGGTCAGCAATTACCGAATTTGATTCCTGCTCGCGCCAAGAAAAAATAACTCATCTTGCCACGATGGCTTCCCGCACGTTTTCCCATCCACTGCTTCGCCCCCTCGCCACCTTGGCATCTGCCATCGCGGTAGCCGTGCTACTCCACAGTTGCGGCGCTGACAGCCCGCGCAATGGAGTGGTTGTAAGCGTGAAGGACCAGAAAATGCTGCTCGTCAAAAATGGATCACCGATAAAGACTTATCCCGTTTCCACCTCCAAATTCGGTTGTGGAGACCACAGAGGAAGCTACTGCACGCCTATTGGCAAGATGGCAGTGGCAAAAAAAATCGGCCGTGGAGCACCCGCCGGCGCAGTGTTTAAGAGCCGCCGGCGCACAGGTGAAATCCTTCGCCCAGACGCTCCAGGGCGAGATCCCATCGTGACTCGCATTCTCTGGCTCAAAGGAACAGGCAGCACCCGCAACGCCTTCCGCCGCTACATCTACATCCACGGCACACCTGAGGAGAGAAACATCGGCAAACGCGCAAGCTACGGCTGCATCAGGATGAAGTCCAAGGACGTGATCGATCTCTACCGCCACCTTGCTGTCGGCTCTAAAGTCCACGTCATCCGCGGTGGCCTCGCTAGAACCGAACCTGGCAAATTACTCATCGCGCAGCAAGCCGCAGCCCAGGCCGCCAAGCAGCCCGCTGGTGGAGAATAGTACACCGAGTTTCCAAAATTCCTTACCTCGCACTTTAATCTAACAAACATGATACCCAACGTCCTCGCCGAGCGATACGCATCCCAAACAATCCGCAACATCTGGTCCCCTGAAGGCCGCATATTACTAGAGAGATATTTTTGGATCGCGGTAATGAAAGGCCAGCGTGAACTTGGGCTTGATATTCCTGAGGAAGCCATTGCTGCTTATGAAGCAGTAAAAGACCAAGTCAATCTTGAGTCGATTGATGCCCGTGAGCGTGTGACTCGCCATGATGTTAAGGCGCGCATCGAGGAGTTCAACGATCTTGCAGGGCACGAGCACATCCACAAAGGCATGACATCTCGTGACCTCACAGAAAACGTGGAGCAGCTCCAAGTGTATCGTTCACTGTTGGCGATCCGGGATAAGTCAATCGCCGTGCTCTCACGCATTTCTGAGCGCGCCGTGCAGTGGCAAGACCTGATGATCACTGCCCGCACTCACAACGTAGCCGCGCAGCCTACCACCTTCGGTAAACGCCTCGCCATGTTCGGTGAGGAAACACTTAATTCTCTGAACGCTCTTGAGCTACTCATCAATAGCTACCCGGTCCGCGGACTCAAAGGAGCCGTTGGGACTCAAATGGATCAGGTTTCCCTCTTCGAAGGAAACACAGAAAAAGTAGCTGCTCTTGATCAGTCCGTCCGCAGCCACCTCGGCCTACCTGCCGCATGGACCAACGTCGGTCAAGTTTACCCACGCTCACTTGATTTCCGCGTTGTTTCTACCCTCAATGACCTAGCATCTGGCCCTTCATCAATGGCCAAAACACTCCGCCTGATGGCTGGCCACGAGACGGCAAGCGAAGGCTTTGCCAAAGGCCAAACAGGCTCATCCGCCATGCCTCATAAGATGAACTCCCGCTCGTGCGAAAGGGTGAATGGTTTCCACGCAATCCTCAAAGGCTACCTCACCATGGCTACTGGACTAGCTGGCGATCAATGGAATGAGGGTGATGTCTCATGCTCCGTAGTACGCCGCGTGATGCTTCCTGATGCCTTTTTCACCATCGATGGACTCTACGAGACATTTCTAACCATTCTCGGCCAGATGGACGCCTATCCAGCAGTGATTGAGAAAGAAAACAGCCACTACCTCCCCTTCCTCCTCACCACCACCATTATGATGGAGGCAGTCAAGGCTGGTGTGGGTAGAGAAACAGCACACAAAGCGATCAAGGAACACGCCGTAGCCACCGTGCATGATCTGCGAAATGGCATCGTCAGCGAGAATAATCTCCTGGAGAGGCTCGCCAGTGATGATCGCCTACCGCTCGATCCAGCAGCACTTGCGAGCATCCTTGAAAGTGGCCGCAGCAACGTCGGCCTCGCCAAGGTGCAGGTGTCAGCCTTCCAGGATGCCGTTTCCCAATACACCGCTAAGTTCCCAGAGGCGGCGCAGTACACACCTGGCTCGATTCTCTAGCCCTCGGCAAACAGCAAAAAGTTATTCACAGCAATTACACAGCTTGCCGTGATTGACGTTTTTACGCTCTGGATGCACATTGTGTCCATCTATGGCATCTGACACCACTTCCCCAAAAAAAGCTCAAAACAACAGTGGCCCCAAGTTGTTAGAAGCGCCACCGACGGATACCCAATCCGCCGAGCGCGCCCTTCCTCATGCCATTGGACCTGAGAAAAGTATTCTTTCCTCAATGTTCCAAGACCCGCAGGAATACATTGCACAAGCGATTGAAAACAAACTCACCGAAGGGCACTTTTACCATCCTGCTCACGGCTCCCTGTTTGCCATCTTGCAAGAGTTGTTTGAGAAAAACGAACCCGTTGAGCTCATTTCGTTCTCTGAGATGCTAAAGGCTCGTGGGCTGTTAGAATCTGTTGGCGGAGCCTCGGCCTTGACGGAAATTTACACCTTCACGCCCACCCACGCCCACTTTGAGCATCACCTGAATCTGGTGAAGGATAAGTTTGTGCTACGCTCAGTGATCGCTCACTGCACTGAGGCGATCACCCGCGCGTATGATGATCAGGAGGAAGTGGAGGCATTGTTAGATAACGTCGAGCAACAAGTCCTAGCTATCCGTGAAGGTGCGGAAAAGAATAAAGAAGAAACCCTACAGCAGACCGTTGAAAAAGTGGTGGAGCGCATGCAGGACTTCCTAACAGGCAAGGGAGAAACCACAGGCATCCCCACAGGCTACCCAGATCTCGACGGCATGTCGAATGGCCTCAAAGCGGGTGAAATGTTCATCATCGCGGCTCGTCCATCGATGGGTAAAACCTCATTTGCAATGAACCTCGTTGAGCACATGTGCATTGATCAAAACCTTCCCGCCATGGTCTTCTCCTTGGAGATGGGTGCGGATCAGCTCGTAGAACGTCTGCTTTACGCACGTTCGAGGTTTGATAAATCAAAAGTGCAACGTGGTATGAAGCCGGTAAAATCTGATTTCATCAACCTCAAAAAAGCCTCGCAGGACATCATGGAGTGCAAGCTCTTCATCGATGATACCCCTTCTATCAGCATCAATGAGCTTCGGGCCAAAGCGCGGCGTAAGAAAAAAGAAGCCGATATCCAATTGATCGCAATCGATTACCTCCAGCTGATGCGCTCGAACTCCAAGCAGGCGCAAAACTCCCGGGAACGTGAGGTGGCTGAAATCTCCGCCGGGCTCAAAGCTCTCGCTAAGGAGCTCAAGATCCCAATCATCGTTCTCGCTCAGCTGAACCGTGGCCCAGAAAGCAGGGTCGGCTCCAGTGGCGGCGGTGGTAAGCCACGTATGTCTGACCTCCGTGAATCAGGCTCGATCGAGCAGGATGCAGATATGGTTGGCCTCCTCTACCGGAACGCCTACTACGCAGACAACCAAGAAGACCGTGATGAAGAAGACGGCAAGGCCCAGCTCGTAATTGCCAAGAACCGTAACGGCCCCACCGGTGATGTGCCATTGACCTTCATCAAAGAAATCATGCGTTTTGAATCCCGCGCATGGGAGCCTGATGAGCAATAAATTCACCTGAAACTCATCCATCTTGGTCGATTCCCTGTTTGGCAACCTGCCCACTCAAATTTGAAACATCACGGCTCCATGGTGAGTATTGTTTGGTAATTCACTGCCACCATGCCTCGTAGAAAAAGACAGTCCAATAATTCCACTTATTGGATCATTCTAGCGCTCGTCACCCTCGCCTTTGGCTGGGTGATGAAGCCTGTGTGGCTACCTATTTTTTCACAGCAACAGACTGAAGCTAAAACCAAAGATAAAGACATCATCCACCAAGCCACGGATGAAGTGCTCCTTGCTGAATGGCAGGAAGATATCCACCCGATGCTTGAGCACTACTGTTACGATTGCCACGGTGATGGCAGCAGCAAGGGCAAGCTCGATCTCGAAGCCTACCCAGACATCGCCAGCATGAGGGCAAACCCAAAGGTCTGGGAGCACATACTCGCTCGTGTGAACTACCATCTGATGCCTCCCCCCAAGGAAGAGCAACCCACCACTGATGAACGGCAAAAAATCTCCGCATGGATCAATCAAGCTGTCTTTCCTATCGATCCTGACGACCCTGGACAAAGTGCGATCCGCAGACTCAACCGGACTGAGTATCGGAATACATTGAGGGATTTGTTAGGCGTGAGACTGGACGTAGAACAACTACTCCCACCTGATGACTCTGGCTATGGGTTTGATAACATCGGCAGTGTGCTCAGTATTTCCCCGGCGCACATTGAAAAGTACCTCGGAGCCGCTGAACTAGCAGTTGATCAATCAATGCGAGAGCAGCCGATCATTTTCAATCCACTGAAAGTGCGCAGTAATGGCCGCAACAGCGATCAAGGGATATTTCTCTTCAAGAAAGGCAGTGCCCACATTAACCCGCGCACCAAAACCGCTGGAAAATACCGCTTACACATCTCAGCCTCAGCCCAACAAGCGGGGGATGAGCCAGCTAAAATGCAAGTTTATCACCGAACCAAAATGCTACGTGAGTTCAATGTGGACGCTCAGCTTGGAAACCAGAAAACCTTCACCACAGAGCTCACCCTAAAGCGTGGGTTTAATGATGTGCGCGCCACGTTTGCTAATGACTTCTATGATGCAAACCACCCAGACCCACGTAAGCGCGATCGGAACTTGATGATTCACTCTATAAGATTAGAAGGGCCGATTGATAGCGCTGATGGCAAATCTTCTGCCTTTGCCAAGTTCTTCCCCAAACGTAAAACTGGCAATGATAAGACCTACGCCCATGAAGTGATTGGAAACTTCATCTCCAAGGCATTCCGCAGACCACCTAACAACAGTGAACACGAAAGATACACCCAGCTCGCGCTCCGCTTGGCAAAGCAACAGCAATCTCTGGAGGAAGGAATCCTCGGTGCCTTCCAAGCGATTCTTGTTTCACCATCTTTCCTCTACATCGCTCCCCCCACCCACTCTGGCGATATTCAGCCGGTGGATGAATACACCCTCGCAAGTAGGCTCTCCTACTTTCTCTGGAGTAGTATGCCAGATGATAAATTGTTAGAACTAGCATCAAACAACCAGCTGAGGGAAAACCTCGATCAGCAAATCAACCGCATGTTAGCTGATGACCGCTCATCTCAACTTAGCAAAAACTTTGCAGGGCAGTGGCTACAGCTGCGCGATCTCTCAGTGATTCAGCCCGATGGCAAAACTTTCCGCGCGTTTACTCCAGACATCCGCCGTGACATGCAGAAGGAAACCCAAATGATGGTGGACTACATCTTACTAGGAAACAGAAATTTGTTAGAACTCATCAATGGCAACTACTCCTTCCTCAACAGCCGGCTCGCGGCGTTCTACCAAATCCCCAACGTCACAAACAAAAACCATGAGAAAGTCATCTTAGCGGACCCACGCAGGCGGGGCATTCTTACCCATGGCGCGATCCTGACCTTAACCTCCACGCCCGTGCGGACCTCTCCTGTTTTACGCGGCAAGTATGTGTTAGAGAATATCCTTGATATCACACCGCCGCCACCACCGCCGAATCTCCCTGATCTCGAAGACCAGAAAAACCACGCCAAATTAAGCATGAGAGAGCAACTCGCCGTGCACCGTAAAAAATCCGCTTGCGCTGGCTGCCACAACCTCATGGATCCAGTTGGCTTGGCATTCGAGCACTTTGATGCCATCGGCCGTTGGAGGAAGTATGACAAAGGCAAATTGATTGATTCCTCCGGAAAACTTGTCACTGGCGAGGAAGTAAAAGATGCCACCAGCTTGATCGCCACCATCAGCACGGGAAAAAAAGATGAATTCCTACGCTGCATCATCCGCAAAATGCTCACTTACTCGCTTGGCCGTGGAGTGACTCATCGTGATCGACATACGGTGGAAAATATCCTGTGCGATCTACGGGAAAACGATTATAGTTCCTACAGCCTAATCAGCTCCATCATCCACAGCCGCCCGTTTCAGTATCAAAAATAACCAACCCATTACCTCATGCAACGCCGCACGTTTCTCCAAGGACTAGGAGCCACTCTGCTCGTCCCCCACATGCCATCACTTGCAGCCAGCAGTACTAGCGCTGGCGAAGGTGCGGCACCGCTTCGGATGGCTTACGTCTATGCGCCAAATGGAGTGAACTTAAAACACTGGCTCCCAACTGGTGGGGAAACCGATTTCACTCTCCCTAACAGCCTCAAGCCGCTGGAAGGACTACGCAAGGAACTTCAAATCATCCGCGGGCTAGATCTGGACAAGGCAAAAGCCAATGGCGATGGCGCAGGTGATCACGCCCGCGCCAATGCATCTTTCCTAACAGGATGCCAAGCGCGCAAGACGGCAGGTGCTGATATTCGCGCCGGAATTTCTGTCGATCAAATCGCCGCCCAGCAAATTGGCCACCTCACACGCATTCCATCGTTAGAGCTAAGCACAGACCCCGCTAGACGGTCCGGCAAGTGCGATTCTGGATACTCGTGCGCCTATCAGTTTAACATCTCCTGGCGTGGCCCCAGCACACCGATGCCTGCTGAGCGGAACCCACGCCTCGTTTTTGAAAAACTCTTTGGCTCTGGCAACAGCAAAGAAGATGGCAAACGCCGTGCCTTGCGCAAGAGTGTGCTTGATTTTGTGTTAGAGGATGCCACAGCCATGCACAAAAATGCATCTCAGACGGATCGTGCTAAGCTGGACGAATACATGACCTCTGTGCGCGAGGTTGAGAAGCGTATTAGCCGCCATGAAAACTTCAAAGAGCAGCATCCAACGGCGCAGAAACCCAGCGGCATTCCCGCCAGCTACCGGCAGCACATCCGCCTGATGTATGATCTGATGGCGCTTGCCTTCCAGACAGACAGCACGCGTATCTCCACCTTTATGCTGGCGCACGATGGATCTAACCGTGCCTTCCCTGAGATTGGCGTCCGCCAAGGGCACCACAGCCTCTCTCACCACAAGGGCAACCCAATTAACCTTGCTCAGATTGCTAAAATTGACCGCTTTTACATCGAAGAGCACGCTCGCTTCCTTGCCAAACTCAAAGGTATGAAAGAAGGTGATGGTAATTTGTTAGACAACAGCATGGTTGTTTACGGGACTGGCATCGGCGATGGAAACCGCCACAATCACAATGACCTCCCGCTAATCCTTGCAGGAGGTGGTGCTGGCACGCTCAAACCGGGCCGCCACACCAAAGCCAAACAAGGAACTCCGCTCACAAACCTCTACCTTGCAATGCTGGAGCGCATGGATGTAAATGCACGTAGAATCGGAGACTCCACTGGTATCTTGAGTAACATTTAGAGACTCACTGGGCTGCGCAGAGCACCACATCCATAATGGCTTGGCAGACATCGTCTGCTTGGCTGATTCCTCCCCCCCCTGCGGTGATAAATACTGGCTGCTCAGAGTCTGGTACGTTATCGCGGCCATGGGAACCTTTGACGAGGCTAGCATCTAACGGGATAACATCTAACAACCCACGGAATCCGAGTTTTTTCTTAATAAGAAATTTGCCGATTTTCGCCTTTGGAAAACTGATCTCAGGATCAATAAAAAGCTCCACCGGATCATATCCTGGCTTACGGTGGATATCGATGCAGCGGGCGAAGTCAGGTGCCTTGCTATCGTCATCCCAGTAGTAGTACGTGAACCATGCATTAGGCTTGGACACGGCAATCAAGTCCCCCGCCCTATCCACGCCTACTCCTGAGCCTGAGTCCCATTCCTTAGCGGGCTGCCGGATTTCCTCGACTCCACTCAAGTTTTCTAACAAATCAATCACATCATCGCGGATGGAGGCGTCATTGATGTAGATATGCGCTACCTGGTGATCTGCCACGGCGAATGCCTTACAGCCTCCACAATCGAGAGTTTCCCTGCCAAGTTCATCTTTGACTTGAATCCAGCCACGCTTGCGGAACTCGCGGTTCAGATGGATCGCTTGGTTTACTTCTGAAATCCCATACTCTGAGAGCAAAATGACCGCTACACCCCGCTGGCTGAAGTGATCAATGAGATCACCCACGATGGCATCGATCGCCTCCAGCTCGGGCGCAATCTTTGGAGAATTTGGTCCATACTGCTGCAAACAATAATCTAGGTGTGGCAAGTAAACGAGGTTCAGTGTCGGCTGCTGTTTGTCTTCGATCCATTTGGCTGAATCCGCAATCCAACGAGAGGAGTCAATACCTGCGGCGGGACCCCAAAATGAAGGGAATGGGAAGTCGCCAAGGTCTGTTTTAATTTGCTCACGCATCGCCATCGGCTGTGTGTGGATGTCAAAGTGCTTGCTACCATCGGCTGGGTAAAGTGGCCGAGGGGTGGCTGACCAGTCGGCACTGGAATACATATTATACCACCAGAACATCTTGGCGCAGGTGAAGCCCGGATTCTGGCGGCGCAAGGTGTCCCAGATTTTTTCGCCATGCACGATGTGGTTGCTTTGTTTCCAGAAGCGCACCTCAGCGGACTCTCGGTCATACCAACCATTGGCGACAATGCCGTGCTCGTCTGCGAGTTTCCCTGTGAGATAGGTAGATTGCGCCGTGCAAGTCACAGCGGGAAATGCAGGCGGAAAACTAGAGAGTTTCCCCGCCTCTGCGAAGGCTGAGATACGTGGCGTGTGCGGCCCGATTAAACTGCGGGTTAACCCTACGATATTGATGACGGCTGTGCGCTGCATTTCACTGGATGTTTCCATGAACAAGAAGACCAAGCTAGCAGAAACACATGCTTTTCATCAGTATTTTCAGAAGCAAGATTTACATGACTCACAGGATTGAATCATGTTTATCTTGCCTAACCAATCAGCCCTTTTCATTTAGCCGAATGCCTTGGTAAATGCCACTAGCGGCGTGTTGGGTAGCGTAGGGACGTGGGGCGTGAGCTAGCCTTTGGAATGGTCTTCTTGGGCGCTGGCGTTGATTTTTTGGTCGCTGGCTTGATAGCTCCCTTGCGCGGAACGATGCCATTGGCAAAATCACGGGTGCGTGGGGCTACATCGTAGTGCTTATCCATGTCACGCTGCGCATCGTCAAGGCTCTCGGCGCCATTGACAATTTTTGGTTGGATAAAGATTAGCAATTCACGGCGTGTGGTTCCTTTTTCATTGCGAGTAAAGAGCCTGCCGAGCAATGGCACATTACTGAGTAGAGGTACTCCCGTTTTTGTAACTGTGGTGGACTCGCTGACAAGACCTCCAAGGACGACGGTGGTTTCGTTAGGAACGGAAACTGTTGTGTTGATAGATTCTGTTACAATGGTCGGGATGGTGTTTCCATCGATCACCTGGGAACCTTGAGTGTCCTCATTGAGGAGGGAAATTTTCAGCGTGACTTCGGTTTCTGAGTTGATCAGTGGGACAACCTCGAAGCGAAGCAGCACATCGCGGTATTCGATGTTTGTGCTCTGGCTGGCACCGTTTGTGCCTCCGTTTTGGAAGGTATTGGTAGGCACTGCAATGCGGCGACCAGAGGAGATCACGGCTTTTCGGTTATTGGCAGTGTAAACGGTAGGGCGTGACAGCACGGTGAAGTTGCTTTGCGTCTCTAGTGCGCGGATCATTCCTGTGACATTACCCACGGTGCCGTAGAGATTCATGCCTGCGGCACTTGCGGTGTTTAATCCTGCAAGAGTGCCCAGTGCTTGGATGTCTTGCAGCGCACCGATGCCGGTATCAATATTACCTGCACCATCGCTGCGGCCACCATTGGCACCATCGGAAATACGACCAAGGCTTACGCCCACATCACGGTCTTTTCCTAAAGTGATCTCGCCGAAGATGGTGGAGATCATCACTTGCTGAGGGCGACCATCTAATTTATCGAGCAGCTCAGAAACCACGCGGATGCTCTCTGGAGGTCCCTGCACGAGCACGCTGTTGTTTAAGTTATCAGCAACGATGAAGGTCTTACCAACCACTCTTGATTCTGGCACATCGGAAACGTTGAACTCTTGAACGGACTCTGCAGTAGCACGGTTTCCGTTTTGCCCACCACCTGTGTTTCCACCACGGTTTTGAGGCTGGCGTTGTTGAGTGCGGCTGCGTCCGCCACCTTGGCCTTGTTGAGTAGTGCCGCTTGCATTGTTTGCGGTGAGAGCATCTTCTGCGATGTCTAAGAAATCACTCGCGATGAGGAAGCGGAGTTTACGTTTGACGTAGTTATTTTTATTTGGCGGAGCATCAAACTCACGCACCAGACCTTCTACAAAGAGGATGTCAACAGGACGCCCCATGAGGAGGATTTTATTGAGCCTAACATTGCCAACAATTGTGATTGGGATGTCTTCACCAGCTGCGGATGAGCCTGATGAGGCGGCAGCATTACCGCCGGAGCGCGCGGTAGGAACTGGGGGACGGTTTGATGATGATGCTCGTGACTGCCCTGTGGTGACACCTGCCGTTGTTTTCCGCTGGCGCTGGGCGTTCATGATTTCATTCAGCTGAGTGGCAACCTCTTCAGCATCAGCAAACTTGAGAGGAATCCACTGGGTGTCTAGGTTTCCAGTAGCAACATCGATGTAGTATTTCTGGTTGATGAGCTTACGGATGAAGGAAGCCTTGCCTGTGATGATGATAGCAGAAGCGTTAGGAACGGGTGCAAGCTTCGCCCCTGGTCCGAGCTGGTGAATACTCTGGGTGAAGATGCGTAGTGCTTCCTCAGGTTTGATGAAATTCAGCTTCATGATGTAGGAAACGTAAGCGTCTCCCTCCGGCAGGTCAGCGGGATCATGGATAAGGTTCTCAACAACGATGGATGGGTTTTCGTTTGCGCCCTGCGCCTTGGGGAGGAGCTTCACTTCGTTCGGGCCACTGGGGACAAGTGCGTATCCCTCCATGTTCAGCTGTTTTTCAAGCAAGACGGCAGCTTCTGCATTCGTCATGGGGCCGCGCTGGATGAATGAGAGCTCAAGGTTTGCGGTGGCGGTGCTTACCAATACTCGCTTACCGGTGAATCGATTGTAGTCATCCGCGATGTCTTGTGCGTCCATGTTTCTACCTCCAAGCACATCACCGGCCTTCACAGCTATGGCGTTTGGCGGGCGTTTTAGGAATGGATTGTTAGCAATCTGAGCCGCATTCGGTTGATTGGCATTGCCGGGGACTGGAGGTTGGCCAGGAACTGCCGCGGGCGCTGCACCTGGGCGGGCAGCACCTGGAACGGGTGGTTTGACTGCTGGGGACGCTGGGGTGGCCGGGGCAGCTGGCACGATGGGTTTAGCACCTGGCTTAGGAATTTTAGGCCCAGGAGTGTTCTGAGCTTGAGCCGCTGAGAGGCCTAAGAGAGCAACCAAGGCGGCGGTGTAGGTGCTTGTGCTGAAAGTGGAGAAGGTGAATTTCATGAAATAGAGGAATTGAAGCTGCTGGGCTAGCGGGCTAGTCTGGGGAATAGTGCGGGGAATATTACTTACGAGGGATGAAGCGTGGGCGGGATGGTTTTTTACTGCTGGACGTTCCACTTTTACCTGGAATGGGTGGACGGCCTTTTGTGGAACCTTTTGAGGTGCTTGGCTTCCTAGCGGCGGCTACACGCGGCTTTACAAATGCTTCATCGTAACCGATCCATGCCGTTTGCGAGCCCTTGCGCACGCGAACTCTGGAGTTTTTGTAAGAAGAGGCATCTTGTTTTACCTCTAGGAGCTGGAAATCACCGCTGCTGAAGCCTGGTAGGAAACGGATGCGATCCTTGCGGTCTTTTTTGTTGATCAGAGTCACTGAAAAGCCGTCTTTCCCGGGGCGAATGCTGCCTAGTGTCCAATCGCGCTCGAGAGGAGACTCACGCTCTGTGATAACAGGAGCGCGCTTAGCCGTAAACGGGGATGGTGCCCAAAGCCTAGAGTAATTCATCAGGCGGGGTTGCTTGGGAGCACCCGCAGTGAGGCAGGGAGCTAGTGCTAGCATCAGCAAGAATGTTGGCATGAGGCGTTTCATAATAAATATAACGTGGTGTCAGGGTGAATTTGTCTGTTTTCTGCAGCGAGTGGTTACTTGGATGAGGCGGTCTCTGTGGCATCCTCGGCATTATCATCAGATGACTTGGGGATGAACCACTGCGTGATATTGAGCTCACAGTCCACACGTGTCTTATCATTGCGTTGAGGCTCAATTTTGATGTAGGTAACGGAACGGAAGTCCTTAGGACTCTGCAAAGTGCAAATCCAGCGATACAGGTCTGGATCATAGGCGCTTACCAGCACTTTCATGGTAGTTTTCTGGTAGCCACCAGATAATTCAGAGTCAGCGGACTGAGCCACGATGCTCTTTTTCTCGACCTTGCTTCCCATGCTTTGCGTCACGAACTTGTGCAGCTTTGCTTGGACCTCAAGGAAAGTCCCTTCTACGGGTTGATTGTTATCATACCACTCCATCTCTTCCTGGCGATCATAGGCGGCATCGATGTTGGCGTTAATTTCCTCAATCTTTGTTTTGTTTTTCGCCATGGCAGATTTTTTCTTCTGCATGACGGAAGTAAAGGTGGTGTATGCAAACACGGTGGCGAGGACAAACGCCACGCCGAGCAGGAGGAAAATTAGTTTTTTCTCACGATCATTCATTGGCTGCTCTCACTTCCTGCTTTAAGGATTCCTTCATATTCAAATTTGTAGCCGATGGTTTTTCCTTTGGCTTCCGTGGCAGCCGGGATTGACCACTTGTAGTCTTTAATGCGGCGCTTCAACTGTCCACCAAATACACCCGCTGCTTCGAAAGTGTTTGCCTCGCCTTTGACCAAGATACGCACACCGTCTGAAGTGAACGTCTTAATTCGGATAGTCGTTTGATCCGTTGGAACAACTTTGACAACATCATGTAAATTATTCAGCGGCCAGTGGGCACTATCGACCACTGGGGCTAACTCTTTCCAGTCATCGATAAATACATTCGCGCCAAGGGCTTCTGTTTCTAGATTCGCCAGTTCCTTTTTCTGCTTATTGTGTTTCGTGTTGAGCTGGTAATACTGCCAGCCAAAGTAGGCTGCTAACCCTAGATAAACAAGCAGGGCTGCGGCGATGAGTAGGTTCCTCTGCTGCCTGCTGGCCTTCAACCGCTGCTCGGCGCGCACGTCTGCTGGGACGAGTTTGCTAATGGGGTCCGGCAGGATTGGCTGAGGTTTCGGGGTAGTGATCACCTCTGCACCGAGAGATTTGGCAAAGCTCTGCACCACCTCGTTTGACGGATCAGAATCCTGCCCAGAGGTCCAGATAATAGCGCGGTCAGGCTGTACTGCCATGCCTTGGATACCTAGCTGGGTAAGAGCGAGGCGAATCTCACGCACCGCGTCAGTTTCCAAGTCATCCCCTGCCAGTGACTGGAAGTAAAGCAAGTGACCATCACGCGTGATGGCAAACACCCAGCGGCCCAACTCTTGCCACAGAGTCACGGCGCATGGCTCCATCTGGAAAAATCGTGCCGAGATATCAAATTGATCCGGTGAACGATGCGGCATGCTGCCATCTCGGGGAGCCGAAAGCACTACGTTGAGCAGTGTGACTTGTCCCTCCTCGCTGCCTGCTGGGAAAACATCCGTCAGTCTGCCGGCACCGATTTCTGGTCGGATACCTGATTTTTCCAAATGCATCTCTGCTAGATCCTCAAACATTTCGGGATCGTCCGTCTGTGCCTTAAATGGCACTGCCAGCGCCTCACGCGTAGGGAAGCCCATGGTGAGGTTTCCGGACGGGAACTTATCGATCTCAGATGCTAGCTGAGGGCCATCGGCTAGAGTTTGTTGGAAACCTTGCTCGGCACTGCCTTTCCACAATTCCCAGCCAGAGTGACTGGGAAGTAGTAGCGTAATGTCGTTTTTCTTACTCAAGGGAAATGGTTGGGATGGTTAAAGTTGGGTGAAATTGCTCGGCATTATGTTTTGTGTGTGACGCTCAATGCCTGCCTGCGCAATCATCGTATGTATTGCTACTACGAGCGACACAAAAAACAGGTTTGTTTTAAGGAATAATCTCTTCTTTTCTTTCTAGAATTGATGGCTGACCCGTGCGGCTTCTGAGGATCAAGGTTATGCGGCGTTTTACCGTGCCTACGCGACCATCGCTAACGATCCTCGTGGTGGTGTCTCTAGTCGTTAAACGTGGCGTAACTATCGGTGATTGGAACTCAGAAACCCCTAGCATGCCCAGTGCCTCGGTCAAACTTTGAATCCTCTGATCGTCCTCGGTATCCCGCTCCTGATCAGGACCAAGAATATGCTCCACGAGATCCTCAGCATCATCAATGGAAACCTCAGCCGCTGCGGCGATCAGCTCAGCATCTGCCTCATTCACGTCCAGTTTCCCATTACTCCAGACGGTAAACCACTTACGCCAATCTGGTTTCACCTGGGAGAGGAGCTCCATGTCCTTGACTAGACGCATCTCATCTAGGTTGTAGAAAGGTCGGTTAAAGGGATGATTGGGCCGCCCTTGCTCTTCATACCATTCTAGCTCTGCACCGTTAAGCTCAGCAAGATCCCCAGCGTCCACCCAGTCCACTAGGTTATCGATCAGAGTCTGGGCGTCAAAAACATCCATCCCCCAGTCGGTGAAAATATCCGTCAAAAGCTGCTTATCTTTCCTCGCTAAAATGACGTTGATGTTGAAGCGCGCGGCTTCGGATTTGATTTTAACATCAAACGACAAGTCATTCTCTTCGTCTAAATACTTTAAAATCGGATCACCCCGCTCAACCGCTGGGTTCACACCGACGGCGATGCCGCGCTCGGCCACCTGCAATGCCTCAAAACCATGAATCTGGGTAAGAGCCACATCTGAGTCATGGTGCACCACCCTCACGGTGGCAAACACCGCCAGTGCCAGCACCGCCATGATCCAGAACACCGCGACAAGCGCGCTGCCCTTTTCTCCTGATAGGTTCTGTCTCTGGTTATGCATGATATTTATTTATCGCCCTCCGTTGCCTGAGATTGGCGGTCTTGGCCCACTGGTTCCCCCGCCTCCTCCCGGTGGGGTTCCCCGCCCGCTGCCAGCACCACCAGTGCCGGGCAAGGTAATATCTACTCCACCTGGTGTCCCTGGCTGTGCGCCGCCTTCCGTGGATGCTGGCCCGCCTGGATTCTGCTGAAGCACTTGGCGCATGAAAACTTCTGGTCGCTGCTTTGGAACGATCCAAAACGTCTGCTGCACGATGTCCGAGGTAGGCTCAAACCGACAGTAAAACTTCACCAGCAACGGCAACTGACCATTGTTATCCCATTCTAACAAAGCTTGCTCAAGATCCCTTCCATCCACAACCTCGCAATCGCAATGCCAGAGGTCTTCAAGCAGCACGATTTCCGCAATCGGCTCAATATCTGTGGCATCTTGCGCAGAGTCTGAGTCCGCCAAAATCTCCTCATCGTAGATGCGCAGTATCACATCGATGAACCCATCCCTCTGCTCCACCGTCACTAGCTCGATCGCTTCCGCTGTCACTGGCGTCTCGCCCCAGTTAAATGACATCGGCACATTTTGAAATGTTAGCGTAAACAACTGGCGGTCACTGCTGCCATCATAGCTTTCCAATCTGAGAACGGCATTACCGGGGATTTGCTCAAAGTGGTTCTTCATCAGCTTAAAGAACGCGCTGCGCTCCATCGCTGAGTTCTGAGCATCCACCACCGTCTGGCTGAGCTTCACGGAAGTCTGCGCCACGAGGTAAACACCACCGATCAGCATCCCCATCAGCCCCAGTGCCAGTACTACCTCTAGCAAGGTAAAGCCCTGACGAAGCACACTTGCAACCCGGCGGCGCCTAGTGCCAGCGACGGGCGATGA
>JBMYYO010000061.1:0-17056 GCA_049609505.1 Akkermansiaceae bacterium
TAGGTAGGTTCCTATGGAAGCATAAACGCGATGATACTATGTTGGCAGCGATGCGATCTCAAGTGCAGCGTAGTCTAACCAAACGGGGAGAGGCTGATAACGAGAGCTTGTTCGAGCGGTTAGCTACGGGGGCGAATTTGCCCGTGGAAAGTGTGATCGAAGCAATGTCTCGGCAAGAAATCCGTGAACCCGCCAGTATGACCCGCGTCATCCAGAATCTGCAACTCATTCACAAATACCTCAATCAATAATAATACCATGAACGAAGAAACGAACGAACCAGCAAGAGAAGAAGGAGCTGCGCCGAGCAGTGGCTCCCAAACTACCCCTCAGCAAGCATCGGTAGCAGCGGGCTTGTGCCAGCAAATCTACGGGGAGCTCAATAAAGTATTCTTCGGCCAAGACCAGGTCGTGAGTCAGGTGTTGGCATCACTGCTCGCTGGTGGTCACGTTTTGTTAGAGGGTAAGCCAGGTCTGGGTAAAACTCACTTGGTGTTGGCATTGGCGAATACCTTTGGCGGGAACTTTGGGCGGATTCAGTTTACTCCTGACTTAATGCCTACGGATGTTACTGGATTTACGCTGTTTGATATGAAGAGCCAGACGTTTCAGATGCGGCACGGCCCTGTGTTTACCAATTTACTCTTGGCTGATGAGATTAACCGTGCACCAGCAAAGACTCAGGCGGCTCTGTTAGAGGTGATGCAGGAGCAGCAGGTGACGATTGATGGGCAGAGCTTGAAGCTGGAGCCTCCGTTTATGACGCTGGCCACTCAAAACCCCATCGAACAAGAAGGAACTTACCCGCTGCCTGAGGCGCAGTTAGATCGCTTTGTGATGAAGGTTATTATCGACTACCCAGATCAAGCGAGTGAAGAGGAAGTGGTTGGGCAAGTGACGCAAAAAGCATCCGCCAAGGGCCTGAATGCGCATGCCGTGCAGCAAGTTTGCCAGCCAAATGACATCTTGGCAGCGCAGAAGGAATGCGCAGAGATTAGTGCCGTGCCGGAGGTGGTACGCTACGCAGTGAACATCTGCCGTGCCACACGTGATTCCCAAGGTATTAGCCTCGGTGCGGGAACGCGTGGTGCGATTAGCTTGATCCAGATTGGCAAGGCATACGCGCTGATGAGTGGTCGGAGCTTTGTGACTCCTGATGATATCAAATCCGCATCCCTGCCGGTGCTCCGCCACCGTGTGCAGCTAGCTCCCGAGCTCGCCATTAGTGGGCAAAACATCGATGATGCGGTGGCTGGGATTGTCAATTCCGTGGAAGCTCCACGTGTGTAAACCTTTTGCGATTCTCTAACGATTCATCCGTTTATGCATCCATCACGCATCATTATTCTAGTGGCATCTGCCTGGGCTGTGCTTGGGTTCTGCGCTGGGATATGGAAGTTTCTTGAGCCGATTTGGTTCTGGAGTGGTGCGATCATGGGGGCGGTAATCGTGGTGGACTTTATCTTCACCCTCCTCCAGCCGAAGCCGACAGCGGAGAGGGCATTGCCGGGGAGGTTTGCCATGGGGGTAGAGCAGCTAGTCCCGATCAAGATACAGAACCCATCGACGGTGGGTGTGGATGTGATTTTTTATGACGGTCTGCCAGAAGAGGCATCCAGTGATGAAATGCCGTGGCGCGGGAAAATACGAGCAAGAGGCAACGTGAAAATTGAATACCCAGTGACGATCCCAGAGCGTGGAATGCATGAGTTCTCCGCTGGGCATCTGAAAGTTTCCTCCCCCCTGCGACTATGGACTAGGAATTGTCGCTGCGCAAAAACCCAATCCACTCGTGTGTATCCAAACTATGAGCCTGTGCTGAGGTATGCTTTGTTAGCCATGGCGAACCGGGCGGAGCAGATGGGAATTGTTAAGAAAAACCGCGCTGGTATGAGCAGGGAATTCCACCAGCTCAGAGATTACCAGCTTGGTGACATGCTTTCGCAAATTGACTGGAAGGCAACCTCTAAGCGCCTGTCGTTGATTAGCCGTGACTACCAGGAGCAGCGGGATCAGACAGTGATCTTGGCCATCGATTGCGGCCGCCGGATGAGATCTCTTGATGGAGGGATTCCGCAGTTTGATCACAGCCTCAACGCGATATTACTGCTGGCTTACACAGCTCTGCGTCAGGGTGATCACGTGGGGGTGATGGGGGTGGGGGGATCGGATAGATGGCTGTCACCAGTCAAAGGTGTTGCAGGTATGACAACGATTTTGAATCACCTCTACGACTATGAAACGAGCACCGGACCGAGCGATTTTGGCGAGGCAGCGGAGAAACTTCTAACCCGGCAGCGCAGGCGTGCTTTGGTCGTGTTGCTCAGTAACGTGCGCGGGGAGGATGGTCATCAACTCGTTGACCCGATGCGGATGATCCGCAGACGGCATGTGACGATTCTTGCAAATATCAAGGAAGAGGGCGTGTCCAAGCGGATGGAGTCCACCAGTGAATCGCTCGATGATGCCTTAGAGGTGGGTGCAACGGCGATGTATCTGGAAGACCGCGAGCGCGTGCTTGGCGAGCTGCGTCAGTATGGCATTTTTACCGTGGACAGTGAGGCGAAGCAGCTGCCTGTGGCGCTGGCGAATGCCTACCTGAGCGCACGTGAGATGGTGTGATGATATTTAGTTTGAAGTATCGGGTTGGAAGCCCAAAGATATACCGCGACGATGAATACCTTTTACAACGCCTTTGACACCGAGCGTGCCGCAAACTGGAACGAGGGAGATGACTTCCGCACGCCGTTTCAAATTGATCGAGATCGGGTGCTTCATACTCCTTCTTTCCGAAGGCTACAGAGTAAAACACAAGTGTTCTGGAGTGGTGAATATGATTTTTACCGGACACGCCTCACCCACTCGTTAGAAGTTGCGCAGATCGGACGTTCCATTTGCCATTGGCTGAAAACGAACTCAGATTCACTACGTGATGATTTCTATATAGACCCCGAGCTTGTAGAGGTAATCTGCCTATCGCACGACTTAGGTCACCCGCCATTTGGCCATGCTGGTGAGAGAAGTTTGAACTTCCTGATGCGAGACTACGGCGGTTTTGAGGGGAATGCACAAACACTCCGGCTTCTAACAGAACGTATTTTTTCCGTCAAAAGATCAGGCATGAATGCCACCCGCGCCTTTCTCGATGGCGTGCTGAAATACAAAACCCTATGGTCTGAGCTGCGCTGTGAGGACGGAGGAGCACCAGAGAATCACTTTATCTATGATCAGCAGGCTGGTTATTTAGACTGGGCGATGGGCGGAGTGGATTTCCCTGTGGAAATGACTCCGGGAAAGGAGAGGGATAAGTTCAAATCGATCGAGTGCCAAGTGATGGACTGGGCGGATGACACGGCCTACTCACTGAATGATCTTGCTGATAGTGTGCGGGCTGGTTTTCTAAATATCGCCAGCATCGAGCGCTGGGCTGAAAAGGAGGGCGAGTCTCTAGCAGAAGGCTCTCCTCTTGGCGATCTCATCAAGGCTATTCGGGGTAACCGCGTGGAGCCATTTGCTGGGAAACGGATAGGTAAATATATTCAAGCCACCCGTTTACGTGAGGATAGCAATAGTATGAGTGGGCTAACAAATCGCTATAAATACATCCTTGAGATTGATGAAGAGGTGCAGCAGGAATCCGCAGTCTTCAAGCGGCTAGCCTATGAGGTTGTATTTCTTTCTCCAGAGCTGAAGCAGTTAGAACATAAAGGAAACTACATGTTAGAACGCTTGTGGCAGGTGCTGGAAACGCGCTACATTGAGGGTGGAACAATTGGGGGGCAGCCATTTCAACTGCTGCCAGAGGATGATGCACGTGAAATTGAAAAAGCAAAAACTGAGGCTGAGCGCGCTCGCCTAGTGTGTGATTTCTTAGCGGGCATGACCGATGGGTATGCAGCGAGGCTTTACAAACGACTCTTTGTGCCGGACTTTGGCTCAATAGGGGATCTTGTTAGCTAACTAACAGTTCAGGAAATTTATGAAATACCTACTTCTATTCAGCGCCTACCTCTGTGCCTCTTGCGCACCTAATACCAAGGGAGTGCGCTTGCCAGACCCTGCTGATGGATTTACAGAAGTTAGGGAGCTTAGTGATCCGCATAACTACAGCTCAAGTGCTGTATCCTCACGAGGAAGCTCCGGCAAAGATTACAATGAGCCAGCTAATGCTCTTCTGCTCATCCCTAAGAAAAAGCAGAAGAACTGGAGGTTTACTGGGGAGTTTTCAGCAAGGGTGGGCAGTAGCTTCTAGTGTGCACTGGCTACTGCGTGATTTCCTCAAACTGGACCAGAACGATGGTGTCCTGACGATCATAGCCAAAATGGCTGGGGTTGCTATGGGTAAGCTCAGCAACGTAGATCACATCCATTGGGCCGAGTTTGATTTTGCCGTCTTTGACATAGGGGCGGAGATACTCAGCTACTGAGGTTTGGTGTGAGTATCCTGCTGCTGTAGTCGGTGGAGTATCTCCATCCTTGAGGACTTGGATATTTTGCGAGTTGTTGTAGTAATAATTGTAGCCTGGGAGAGCTACCTTTGAGCGGAACCGTAAAGTTTCATTTCGGTTAACGACCTTATCGATAAGAATATCACCAGGGCGAACGTTTCTTCCTTTGCCTGTGAACAAATGGCTCCAAGAGCTTGAGCCGAATTTCATGTGGCTCATAGAAGAATACTGAATTCCGAGCTGGTTTGTAATGCCTACGCCAATCATGCTGATTTTAACGCGCAGTTTGGTTTTTGGATTGATAGTCCCATCAGGCGGTAAGGTGACAACGTCAGTTACTTTGGTGGGGTATTTGATGTTCCATGTCAGGTGAGGAGCAACACCTAGGCGAACCATGTTCCGATCCACACTCAGCGTGCCAGTAGGAATGCCGGCTGTTTCAGCAAGTGCTGGGAGAGCGAGAATTGCGAATGCGGCTGATATAATAGCTGTTGTAGTTTTCATGTAAGGAGTGGGGTAAGGGTTGGTGTTACAGGAGGAGGGTTTTCCCTGTCACTTCTTTAGTTTATTATAAAAAATATAAAAATCAACAAATAGTTGAGTATTTTTAATAAAAATGAGTGAAATCACCCTTATCTAGGGGTGTTTAAATAGTAAACCCATCATATTTTGTCGTTTTTGTATAAATATTTAGCATTTAACCAAAATACTGTAGGTGCAGGGTTACTCATTGACAAACCAGCTTCATTGAGCGATGTGCGGGCATCATGCGTGCACGATTAACCAAGGATTTTTGTTTTGAGGCGGCTCATCATTTGCCGAGCTTGCCTGAGGGGCACAAATGCATCCAGATGCACGGGCACAGCTTTAAGGTGGAAGTTAGTATCGAGGGGGAGACTGATCCCAAAATCGGTTGGATCTACGACCACAAAAAAATCTCAGACGCGATGAAACCATTGCTTGAGCAGCTAGATCACTCAGTACTCAATGAGACGGAGGGGTTGGAAAGCCCTACTATCGAGGTGATGTGTGCGTGGTTTTGGAGAAAACTTGAGCCGCACTTACCGGGGCTGGCCGAAATCGTGATCTACGAAACTCCGACGGCGCGCTGCTCGTTTAAGGGGGAGTTTTAATCTCCATTCAATCAATTCATCATGTCGCTAGACACTACAATTAACAAGGCCGCTGTCTTAATTGAGGCACTGCCGTATTTGCAATCCTTCCGAGGGCACACCTTTCTCATTAAGATGGGTGGCTCAGCAATGGAGAACCCAGAGCTTGTTCGCAAGGTCATGCGCGATATCGTTTTTATGGAGGTAGCAGGGATTAACCCTGTGGTTGTGCACGGTGGGGGAAAAGCTATTTCAGCGGCGATGCAGGAGTCTGGGCTTGCTGCAGAATTCATCGGCGGATTCAGAGTGACCACCCCGGAGGCGATCTCTATCGTGGAGCAAACTCTCTCTGGCAAAATCAACCCAGGCTTGGTGGAAATGCTCGCTGGACTAGGCGGAAAAGCGGTTGGTATTCCTGGGACGAATGTTTTTGTGGGGCGGAGAATTCAGGCGAAAAATGACGAGGGCAAAATGGTCGATATAGGTCGTGTGGGTGAGGCTGTGGCTTGCCAGCTAGAAACGATCCAGGCTCAAATTTCATCTGAAACCGTGCCCGTCATTTCTCCTCTTGCCGCAGAGGAGGAAACTGGCAAACCGCTCAACGTAAATGCAGATCTCGCTGCGGCTTGTCTGGCTAAGGAACTTAAAGTCTCCAAGCTTGTCTATCTCTCAGACGTCCCCGGCATCATGCAAGACCCGGCGGATGCCGCAACCTTGATTCCATCGATTAACCGTAAAATGGCAGGAGAACTTATCGATGACGGCACGATCTCAGGGGGCATGCTGCCGAAGATCCACTCAGCACTTGATGCTCTAGCAAGTGGCGTGGGGAAGGTTCACTTTATTGATGGCCGCACTCCGCACTCTCTTTTGTTAGAAATCTTTACCCAATCTGGTGTTGGCACGGAGATTGTAGAGTAGTGTGTTTACAGGCCATTTGGTGGCCCAGATTGATGAACGAGTAGCGCGAAGTACCAATCCCACACTTTCCAGCCCCAGAAAATCCAGCAGAAGCCGCCGAACGCGAGGCTTGGTCCAAAGGGGAGGGGCCTGCCAAACCCCATGCGGCCAATAATAGCAATCACAATGCTGAACAGGCAGGCGGCAAAGACGGTGAAGATCACCGATTGCCAGCCGAGGCACGCTCCAAGCATGCCCATGAGATAAACATCGCCCATGCCCATTGCCTCACGTGGGATGATGACGCGTTTGGCTTTGCCATCGAGAGACTTGAGGTCCTCAATCATAGCCATCTTCCCAGCCACCTCAATCCGATCACCTTTGATCGTGAGCTCCTTGGCATCTAGTTTTTTACCATCGATCTTGAACCCGCTGCCCTCGATAATGAGTTTGTCAGTGGGGCGGTAAAATAGTTCAGACCACCCATGGGCTTCTCCATCAATGACGAAGCAGAGCTCTTCTTGCTCGTCGTTTTCATCTTCTGGCTCACGAAGCATCCAGCTGACTTGCTTGGTGAACTCCATTTTCTTTTTTCCGAAAAGGAGTTTGCCCAGTAGCACTACGAGCCACAGTCCGCCGAAGCCAGCGGCAAATCCTTTTAGCGAAGCAAACAGGCCGTCCATCCAGCCGTCAACCCGCAGGTGCTCTTGCACCATTAAGGCCGTGATAACGCCCAGTGCTGTGCCTAGCCACGTGACTTGCAGAGGGATAAGCATCAGCTCGATATCGACAAATACTACCACCACCAGCAAGGCCATCATTAACATATAGCTCAGTGCCAACACGGGATTGGTGGCAAAGTTCCACCACATCAAAAGGAACAGCAGCGCAGTGAGTAGCTCGACGGCGAAGTAGCGGAATGGAATGCGGCACTGACACTCGGCGCACTTGCCCCGTTGAGCCAGCCAAGTGAATAGCGGGATGTTCCGATACCACGGGATGTCCTTGTTGCAGACCGGGCAGAATGACCGCTTGGGTTTATTGACCGAGAGATTGCGAGGCAGCCGATAGATGGCGACGTTTAGAAAAGAGCCTACGCAGGCACCTAACAAAAATGCGGAAACCACGAGGATTGGGTGGTGCCAGTTTACGGCTTGCATCGTTTCAAGGAAAGTGGGCATGGGTGTTTTTAATCGCTTCACCAAAAAATCCAAATACCAAATACTGCTATGGAAAAAACTTAATGTTGCTTTTGTCTTGATGAGATTTATTTCTACACCCACGTGAGCGAGCTCAAAACATTAGCTACTCAAGTAGCAGAGAAAATCATTGATGCAGGACACACCGCCTATTTTGCTGGCGGTTGTGTGCGCGATTCCTTGCTTGGGCGAGAGCCAAAGGACTACGATATTGCCACTTCCGCTTCACCGGAGCAAGTGGTGGAGATGTTTCCTAAGGCAGATGCTATAGGGGCGCACTTTGGCGTGATATTAGTAAAGCACAATGGTGAGGCATTTGAGATCGCAACCTTTCGCCATGACGGCTCTTACAAAGACTCTCGCCGACCAGAATCCGTCACCTTCACCACGCCAGAAGAAGACGCAAAGCGCAGAGACTTCACCGTGAATGGGCTCTTCCAACACCCCACCAGCGGTGAGGTAGTTGATTTTATCGGTGGGCAAAGTGACCTCGCGCAAAAAACCTTACGAGCTATCGGTGACCCTGCGGCGCGCTTCCAGGAGGATGCCCTTAGGTTGTTACGGGCGGTGCGCTTTGCCACCGCCTTGGAGTTTGAAATTGAGACTGAAACTTGGCAGGCCATCTGTGATCATGCTGATCTCTTAGCAAATATCAGCACTGAGCGTATCCATGATGAGTTTCTGCGGATTCTCACTTGTGAAGCTAGAGCACGGGGATTTGATCTTCTAACAGAAAGTGGGCTGATGCGTCACATTGTACCAGAAGTTTATGATCTCATTGGCTGTGAGCAGCCACCGCAGTGGCACCCTGAAGGTGATGTTTATAAACACACCCGCATCATGCTTGATATGTTAGATGGCGAGGTGTCCGAGGATCTCGCTCTGTCAGTGCTGCTGCACGATATTGGTAAGCCCGCCACCTACACGTATGATGAGGTAGATGACCGTATTCGGTTTAATGGGCATGATAGGGTAGGTGCTGAGATGTCCGAGGTGATCTTGCGCCGCCTCAAGTGCTCTAACAAAACCGTGGAAAACGTCACATCCATGGTGGCGAATCACATGAACTTTATGAACGTGCAGAAGATGCGCACCGCTAAGGTGAAGCGCTTCATGGCACGCCCTACCTTTGAGGAAGAAATGGAGCTGCATCGGGTCGATTGTGCTAGTAGTAATGGCCTTACAGAGAACTATGATTTTCTGCGAGAGAAGGAAAAAGAATTTGCCGCTGAGCCTCTCATCCCGGCACCTCTTGTTACGGGTAAAGATCTCATTGCACTAGGCTACTCCCCGGGGCCTGGGTTTAAGGGGATTCTCACCGCTATTCAGACGGAGCAACTGGAAGGTTCTCTAACAAGCCGTGAGGAGGCGCTTGAGTTTCTAGCCAAAACGTTTGAGCTAAAGCCATCTGCTAGCACACAGAGTAAGGAAAAATGAGCTGGTCAATCATAGCTGCGATCATGCTTGTGGCTACAGCGCTGATGCTGATAAAAAACGAAGGTGACGGCGGCTAAAGCGACCACACCTTCTGAAGAAACCTGCCACACCCATAGCCAAGGATGGAGACTGCAATGAGCAAGATTAGGATGTGAATCCAATACTTAAACGGATTTTTGTCTCGGTCATAGCAACCTTGCCTACTCTCATAACGGGCAGAGACTAATGACTTGAGAAGCCAGTAGAGGAATCCGCTGAGAATAACGGAACTGAGAAGAACACCAATGTGATCATTCTTAAACGGCAATGTAAAAAGAGTCGCTAACAATCCGCAAGCGGCGGGTAGGCAACAAACTATTTTGACCCACCTTGGCGATGTATCATGGCGTAAGTCGCTTGGGAGTATGATGCGCTTGCTCATCGATGGGGCGTTCTCTTGGTTTCATCATGGGGCACTGCCGCACTACCATGATGCCTCAATGCGTTTCGCCTCAGCAATGGCTTCTTCGAGGGTGTTTACTTTTGTTTCTCCTGGATAAACGAGGAATCCACTTTTTAAGACCTCGCCGCCTGTGTAAGCTACTGTCTCGCTTTTCTCTTTTTGATAAGAGGTCGATATCGCGATCCAGTGACCGTCCTCAAAGGGGAGCATATACACCGCAGAAGAAGTCCTTGCAGTCACGCTGCTGTCCTGTCCCCACTGCATGATTTTAGAGTCCTCAATCGAGGATTGTTTGGTGCAAGACACACAGAGCAGGGCTGTTAGTGTGGCAAATAAATAACGCATGGTTAAATAACGGCGATAACGGAGGCGGATTGTGGACGGTAAATTGTAGGGGCAAAACCGCAGGGGGCAAACCGTAGGTAGCAAAAGCACAGGGCGTGCCAACTGGAATTGAGCTGAGTGGAGCTTGGCTCATCTAAGCCGCAGCCCGAAGTAGTGCCACAAGCACGCCTTGGATCACCAGCTCGCGGGCGGGAATTAGATCCGGATAATTTTCGTTTTCTGCCTTGAGGTAAGGTTTTCCATTTTCCATCACATAGCGTTTGAGAGTGGTTTCTCCATCAATCAGAGCTGCCACTACATCACCTTTGCGAGGCTCGCGGAATTCTAGCACCACGGTATCCCCATCACAAATGTGGGCATCAATCATTGACTCACCGCGGACTTTGAGGGCGAAGGTGCGGGCGCTTGGGCGGACACCAATGGAGGTGATATCGACGGAAACACAACCCTCGCGCTCGTTCTCCACATCCTGCGCCATGCCAGCGGCGATGCTGCCGTAGATCGGGATATCAACTATTTCCTCCCTCTCCATTTCTTCTGGGAAGCCTATGCCGCAGGCTTTGTTCGCCTTACGTACGATTACTCCCTTGCGCTCGAGTGCACGAAGGTGGCTCATCGCGGCGGTTTGGCTGGCGAAGTTAAAGTGCCGTTGGATATCACGGGTCGATGGCATAAAGCCTTCAGTGCGGTGAGTGTCCTTGAGGTAATCAAGCACCTCTTGCTGTCGTTTTGTGAGTTCTGGTCTAGCCATGGTTTTTAGGTGTACGTTGTTGAATGCAGGTTGATTGAAGTGGTTGCTGGTCTGTAATTCTCCAAGTGTCTTTTGAACACTGTTCCTGAGAACATACACGAGATGGGTTATGCAGCAAGAGCTAATTTTCTAAATCCTTGATAAAACTGACATTCTTCAAGACAGATTATTGCCTTAATGGCGTTTTAATGAATACTTGCGTTCCCACGCTGACTAAGAATGACTGATTTACTAATTGCTCCCGCCAAAGATAGCGGATGTGAAGACCTAGCCGCCTTGACTGAGGTTGTAGAAACCGCCGCCAGCCAGCAGCGTTCTCCGGTGGATGATATCCTCGATTCTGGTCAGGTGGATGAAGAGCCCTACCTTAGTGGCCTCGCAGCAAAAGCAGGTATGGCATGGGTCTCTGATGTGCCTGAATTTGAAAACGTGCAGCCTCTGCGCGATGCATGTGGGCCTAAGGTAGCATTGGGGCACAGGCTCCTGCCGTTGGAGCTTATCGGCGAAGAGGGCGCACAGAAGTTAGTCTTGCTGACCTATGATCCTCTCAATTTGGTGGCTAGGCAAACCGCTGCGCAGCAGATCGAAATGCCGATCATTTGGAAAATGGCATCACGTCGCCGTATTCACGAATCCCTCCGGAAACTTTACGGACTGGGAGCGGACACCTTTGAGCAGATCCTTGAGGGGCGTGATATGGATTACGATAACCTTGAGCAAACCGATGAGGCAAACGTCATCGATGCCGATGAGGATGAGGAGGCAAGCGTTGTTAAGTTTGTAAACCAAATCATCCGTGAAGCGCTACAGCAGACCGCTACGGATATTCACGTAGAGCCGCTGGCTGACAACCTCCGCATCCGTTACCGCGTGGACGGCCTGCTGGTGGACGTCACCGTGCCAGATAATATCAAGGCACTGCAAAGCTCCGTTATCGCCCGCCTCAAAATCATGTCTCACCTAGACATCGCTGAGCGCAGGCTGCCTCAGGACGGCCGGATCAACCTTCAGTTTGAGGGCGAAACTATTGACGTCCGTGTGGCCACCGTGCCTACCGTGGAAGGGGAAAGTGTGAGTCTCCGTCTCCTCAACCAAGAGAAATTCACCATCGCCCGCCTCGGTATGGAGCCATTCGTCGAGGACAAGATCCTGCAGTTACTCAAGCTCTCTAACGGGATCGTCTTGATCACGGGGCCTACTGGATCGGGTAAGTCCACCAGCCTCTACTCATTCCTCTCTGAGGTGAACTCTCCAGACACGCGTATTGTTACCATTGAGGACCCGGTGGAGAACAAACTTCCCGGTGTGATGCAGATTGCGGTGAAGTCTGAGATCGGGCTTACCTTTGCCAGCGGCTTGCGCTCGATTCTCCGTGCGGATCCAAACATCGTGATGCTCGGTGAAATTCGTGATTTGGAAACGGCCGAGATTGCGATCCGTGCATCTCTAACAGGTCACTTGGTTTTCTCAACCCTTCACACCAATGATGCCATGGGTGGCATTAGCCGCCTCACTGACATGGGTGTGGAGCCGTTTCTTGTTTCCGCCTCCGTGCGGGCATTCCTCGCTCAGCGTCTGGTGCGCCGCCTCTGCCCTAAGTGTAAATCACCGCATGACTTAACACCTCTGCAGCGCCAGGAGCTGGAAATTCCAGATTCGATCACTGGGCAATGCTATGATTCTGTTGGCTGCGATGACTGCCGTGGCACTGGCTTCAAAGGCCGACTCGCTATTTACGAAGTGGTGCTTGTCACTGAGCCGATGCAGGATCTTATCGTGCAAGGTGCCGATAATCGCACACTGATGGAGCAGGCCTACAGGGACGGCTACGTGCCGATGCGCGAGTATGGATGGCATAAGTGCTTAGCTGGGGAGACAACCTTGGAGGAAGTTATCTCCGTCACCACGGCTGAGTTGGGTTAATCGATTTTGTTAGTAACTGTTAGGAGTATTTGAACTGTGGCCGTATTCACCTATAAAGCACTCGCTGCTGATGGCGCCGTAAGTAATGGCGAGGTCACTGCGGCGGATCGCCCTGAAGCCCTCCGTATGCTCGGCAAGCGTGGCCTTCAGCCCGTGAAGCTCACCGCGATGTCAATTACCAAAGATCCTCCAGCGAAGGCTAAAAAGGGGAAGAGTCCAGCAGCTCAATCTAACAATGATAAGAGTGCTTCGGCTGGCGCAAGTAAGGAATCAGTTTCCAAACGTGATGCCAATGGTCGGCTCAAGCTCAAGCGAGCTGAGGTGGTGATGTTCACCGAAGAGCTTTCAGAAATGTTAGGTGCTGGTCTCCAGCTTGAGCCTGCACTGAAGTCCATGGAGAACCGTGAGGAGCTCGGCTCACTCAAGGATGTTTCCCGTGAGGTGCGCCAGCTAGTGCGTGATGGCTCTAGCTTTTCTGTCGCTATCCGTAAAGTGAGCGATAGCTTTGGCCCGCTCTACTGCTCCCTCGCCGCTGCTGGTGAGGCCAGTGGTGCGCTCGATACCATTCTCACCCGTCAAGCCCACTACTTGAAGACACTGCAAGAGCTGCAGAGCAAGGTCACTCTAGCATTGATCTACCCCGCATTCCTAGTCTTGGCGGGTATTGGCGTAGGCATTATCTTTGTTACCAAATTAATCCCGCAGCTCACCGAGCTGATCACGAGCTCTCCAGGGGGGAAGATTCCGTTAGGCGCACGGATTCTCATCGGGACGAGTGAATTTTTTCAAAGCTGGTGGCATGTGATACTGCTGTTAATTGTCGGGGCGGCATTAGTTTTCAAAGCTTGGAAAGACGCTGAGGCAAACAAGCTGCCGTGGGATCGTGCTAAGCTAAAACTCCCGTTGATGGGCAAGGTGATAGAGAGCCGATTCTATGTGCAATTTTTGGAAACTCTCGCCAACTTGGTCGGCAATGGGCTGCCGCTTCTTAGATCACTAGAACTTGCACGGGACGCTACTCAGAACCTGCACATCCGCCAGCACCTTGACCAAGTGATCGAGTGGGTAGGTGATGGTAGATCCTTCTCCCGCTCACTGCTCAACTCAGGCATCTTTCCACCATTGCTCATTGATATGGTATCCGTGGGTGAGCAAACGGGTAAGTTGGATAAATCCCTCCGCCGAGCCGCTGAGCGTTATGATAACGAGCTAAATAAAAACCTCTCCCGTGTGATGGAGCTTATCATGCCTGTGGTTCTCGTCGTGATGGCACTCCTGATCGGCACCATGGCCTACTTGATGATCACCGCGATCTTCCAGACAATTGATAATCTGGGAGGTTAGTAGCTCAAGAGTCGTATATCCCTATTGAGGTTGCGCTCAGCGGAAACCCAAGAGTTACTGAGACAGATTTAGTAATGAAGCATCACAGCAAGGGTGCCAGAATAGCAAGTATTAAATTAAGATGTAGGAGTCAGGGTTCCTACACTAGGGAGAGTCGTTCTTCGAGATAGTGTTCGTCATGTGCGGCTTTGAGTTGGCGTTTGGGAAGGCTCTTGGCTCTCTTTCCCTCGGGTTCAACGAGTTTTAAGATGTTCAGCGCCATGCGTCTCATCGTTGCCAGATTCTTTGCGGCGTTTCTCTGCCGCGTCTGGTTATGGTCCTCCCGGAAAAGGGTATCCAATACCCAGTGGCATCCGTTCTCTATGCCCCAATGGCTTCGGATGTAGCCTTGGATTATTTTTGCCGGGGTGTCTGAAAGGCTGCTCATGTAATAGCTTGTCTCGCTCCGAGTTTTACCGTTCCCGAGGTCACTCCAGCGGCTTACCATGACAATGCAGCCAAGGCCTTTCCACGCATTTCGTATGGAACCCTCCATCCAGTCAAGGTTGTGACAGACCACTACCTGGCGCTTCTCGATCCGGCCGTGCTGCTTGCCGAGGGTTTCGTCGCAAGACCAGTTCGCCAGGTCAAGCTCACCGTCCCCCAGCTGCCGTGTGGCAAAGTCAAACTGGTCGATGATTTCCTTGTGCAGAGAACCCTGATTGCCTTTCACGCAGAAGATGTAGTCGCCGCCTTTGTCCCTGATCTTTTCCGCAATGTCGCGCTGGGTTCCCATGGCATCAATGGTGACCACCGCCCCTTCAAGGTTGAGTATTTCCAACAGCTCGGGAATGGCTGTGATCTCGTTGCTTTTCTCGCCCACAAAACACTGGGCTAGTGTGATTCCCTTGTCACAGGCCCAGGCGCTGACGGCGTGGATGTGGCTCTCTTCGCCGCTCCTGCTGCCTCGCAATGCCTTGCCGTCGATAGCTATCTGACCCGGAGCGAGTGTGACTCCCGCTCGTTCCAGATGCATGGCTATGCAGTGGCTGAACTCAACGGGATCAATGGCTTCAAAGACACGGGCAAAGGTATTGTAACTGGGTATCCCGTTGGGAAGCTTGATCCATTTCCTGAACCACTCGATCCTTATCTCGCAGAGCTCCTGCATAAGGTCGTAGGATTTCACTCCGCAAAGAATACAGGTGAATGCCATGAAGATGATTTCACCGAAATGGTGCAGCGTGTTTCCTCCGTTGCGGGGGTCGCTGATGTTCTCAAAGGATGTGAAGTTGACGGGGAAGCCTCCGGTGTAGTCTGTTTTGTCTGGGTTTATGGGCATCCTGAGAGACTAACACCCCCATATATTGCGTACAGATTTTTCTTCATACTATATCTGGATGATTCCCTAGTGTAGGAACCCTGATGTAGGAGTGAACAGGCTAAGTACTCCTATGGTTGCCGATCACTCCTGATCATCGTTCTTGGCTTCGTGAGCGGGGGAGGAGGTGGTTGTGCTGATGGCACTGGGGATGACCTTGCGGATGAGTTTTTTGAAACCACCCTCGGCGGCTTCGTGGGCGGTTTCGGCTTCGCGTAGTGATTTTTCCCAAGCGGGAGCAAAGCCTGGTGCTTGCTCGCGCATGGCGGCGGCAGCGGCTTCCATAATTTGGAGGTGGCGCAGCTCGTTGCGGCCTGGTTTTTGCTTTAAGACATGAATGTTATTACGCAAATTTTCATTTTGCTCGCGTAGGTCATCGAGCTGTTCCTGAAGTTGTTCATTTCCCTTGGAGTTGATTTTGAGCTGGGTGTTGAGGTGGGTTTGTAGCTCTTTGTTTTCATCAGAGACGCGTTTGTTTTCCACCCGCAGTGTGGTGATGTCCTTGCGCATTAATCGCCATGTGGTAGCGGCGAGAAGGAGCCCGACAAGTAAACCCCAGGTGAATGGCTGGGAGATGATGGTGATAAAGGTGTCCATGATTTTTCTGAGGGGAGGGGTTACCCAAATACTTTCAGGTAGGCGGCGTGAATGTGCAAGGCGTCATCTTTGGTGTAGCTTCTTTTGGCATCGGACGCCCAGACTGTGCATGGCCATGCGGGGTCTGTTTCACTACGCCCTACCACATGGATGTGGAGCTGGGAGACGATGTTGCCAATGCTGGCGACGTTGAGTTTATCTGGTGAGAAGTGATTTTCTACAAAGTCAGAAATCTGCCTGATGGTAAACATTACTGAGGCATAGTAGGTGGCGTCTAGCTTATGTAGCTCGGTGACTTCACCATCGACTTCGGGGACCAGAATGAACCATGGAAAATTGGCGTTGTCCTTGAGTAGCACGCGGCAAATACCGAGGGTGCCAAAGTCAAACCCGCCAGAAGCGAGGCGTGGGTGGAGTTGGAAAGGCATGGCGAGTGGGTGAATGGAGGATGTTAGGGGTTTTGTTAGGAGAAATTCCAGTTGCTCGCTCTATAATGTCTTGAGGTAGTAGCGGGAATCTGTGGATTGGATTTGTTTGTGCAGGGCAGCTTGCAGGGCAGCACTGCCGTAGAAGGGCCCCGCTCCTGGTCCGCCTGTGGTGTGGGTTTCTATCAGCACTGGCTGTCCATTTTTGATGATGAAGGATGGATTGCCGCTATCGCCTGAGATGAGGTTTTTGCGGTAGCCTGCGGCTTGGGTGGTATCGTGTTTGAAGGCGATGAAGTTGCCAGAAATGTTGCGGATTTTGTGCACAAACACACGGCGGTTTTGATCGGTAAGTAGAACACTTTGCCCTGTGAGCGGGTGGGGCTGTTTAACGCTAGGTGAGGGGAGTGCATAGGCTCTGATGCTCGATGGCAGGGGCTCATTCAGTAGGCCGATGGCGACGTCATCCATGACGTGGTTTACTAAAACGAGGTGGCGGGTATGCGGGGTGCCGCGTCTATCGTGGAAAACGACTTTTACATTAAACGGCCTGCGGTAGTGGTTCGCCATTACTACATGGCGCGGTGTGATGAGTGTGCAGGTGCGCTTATCATTCATTGCAATGCCAGAGGTATCGAGCTTGCGCGTCCAAGTGTTCATCAGCTCGGATTTTCCTGTGGCTGAGTATTTCTTAAAAATATTGGGCGACTGCCAAGCTACGGGAAGGGTGCTTGCAGTGTCTGCCGAGGTGAGTCTCGTGGATGTGGGGGAAT
>JBMYYO010000062.1:0-17029 GCA_049609505.1 Akkermansiaceae bacterium
ACCAAACCTTCAACCAAGCTATCAGCCACTTTTACAGAAAAAATATTGCGCGGCCCATTGGTGGAGCACTCAGGGCGAAAGTGGATTAATCACGCCAAAGAGGATCGCATTTATCGTCCTCGCAGTACTAGCATTGCTTCTTCTCTGCGCTATCATCGTTGAGAGCATGAGCTAGATTCTTTGCTAAACAGAATCCGTTGCCTGCTTTTTACGGTCGAGCTCCTGAACAAATTTGATCAGCTTGTTTCTGGATTGAACCAACTCAGCACGGTGGCGCTCTGCCGCCTTTATCTCAGCCGCATAATCTTTCTTTAGCTGCTTTGATTTGATTCCTAACAACTCCTTCCGCCTGAGCTGGATGAGCTTATCAGTAGAAGATATCGCTTTGTTCACACTGCGGATCTCAGCAAGTGCTAGTTTTCTCTGCTTGGAGGGATCAATGGTTTTCACCAGCTCTACTCGGTCCTTCACGCCTTGGTTATACACCTTGAGTGTGCCGTTATTTTTGTTGGCTCGGGAAAGAATGTCACGGGAGTAGGCATTGCCCATTCTGCGCTCTCTTGCTTGTTTGGCCTGGCTAGTTCCCACGCTATTGCCCACAAGTGCGCCGATCACCGCACCATTGTAGCTACTTGGCAGCCGCCAGCCGCCATTGTTTTTAGCGATGTAATAGCCAGCCGCAGCACCAAGGACAGCTCCTATCCCTGTGGCCTGATTAATCATTTTCCGCTCGGATGCATCATAGTTGAGATGCGTTGTCCCCAGCCCACCTACCGAGCGAGTAGTACAAGAGGTGGCTAAGATGGATGCAATGAGCAAAAAAAGTTTTGGAAACAATACCAGATGTGATTTCTTCATAGAACGTGGGTTTTTGTTAGGGATGGAATTAGCTGGCGAGTATAGGGGGGAACAACAATGCCGATTCTGCCGCGCAGGGCAAAATCGGCATTGTGTTTATTCAATAATAGTTAGATCTCTAGGCTATCGGCCTTGGAGTGATCTGCCTCGTTGGATTTCATAATCAAGGTCACGCTCTAGCTGGCGGCCTTCTTGATTACGCTGATCCATAACCTCTTGGTATGCGCAGCTTGAAAAGCCAGATGCAACTACGGCAAGGAGGGTGATTCTAGTTAGTAACATTTTCATAGTTTTTATTGGTGTAAGTTGGTTAGATTAGTAACGAGCGAGCTGGCTTTTGTGGCGTGCCATCTTGCGGTTCTCTCTATCAAGAGTATCCATCTCACGCTTGAGTTGGGATTTTTCACGTCCGGACTTGAGCTGCTGCATAGCGATTGATCTTTCCTTGCGGAGCTTTGCCGTCTCTCTCTGCGCGTGATCGATCCGGGAGATCTCTGCCTTTGCCATTGCTTTGCGTTTGCTAGCTTCAGCAGCACGGATGGCAGCGATCCGCTGCTCAGTCTTACGGTTGAACGCGATCAATGCTTGGTTGTTCTTCTTGGCAGTAGAAATCATTCTGCGCAACTGATCGTTACGAAGTCTGGCTGCTCGCGCTTTATTCGCCTGCGCTTTACCTACTTGATTGCCAGCAAGTCCGCCAGCGAGCCCGCCGAGGATTGCTGCTCGGCCTGTGTGTCCGCCGTTATTTTTTGCAATGAGATAGCCCAAACCAGCACCACCAATGGCACCTAGTGCTGTCGCTTGGCCAATGATCCGGTGTTCTCCGTGGTCATAGTGAATTCTGCTGCTGGTAGCTGCACCGATGTCAGCACAGTTGGCAAGGAGCGCTGCGGCAAGGGCTCCTGCGCCGAGGCGGAGCATAGCTTTTTTAATTGTCTTTTTCATTAGCGTAGTTGGGGTAGTTTAGGTTGAGGTAGTTTAGGTAGTAGGATGGTTGTTTATAGGATTGTTGTTTATGATAACGGCTTGTCTCGGCCATGATCGACCATGGAAACAGAAAGTCATGCCCTAACAACCATTAGGATTGATGATCTCCATTTGCTATCATCGATCAAGCATTATCTTCAAAAACAAGCGCGCAGTTTCAGCCACCACGGTTACTACAGCTGTGAAACTTTCCACCAAATAAGCACGGCAATCACAGCCGATACTAAGGACATCACAAGGACACAGTAGAAAGAGCGGAAGTAGCGCCTGTTTTGATGGTCATCAAAGGATTTCTCAGAGAATTCATGCTTGAGAAGATATTGATCAAACAGAGGCGTCTGAGCTGGGTATTGCTGGCTACTATAGGAGCGTGCTTCCTCTTCTTCTAAATGCACGGCGGCCTCATACCCCCAGCGCGAGGGCGTGCAGTTCATTAGGAATTTGGCAAAGCCATTGGTATCATCATAACGAACGATAACACCACCAAAGAGGATAAACGGAATCAAAACAAGCGGCGTGATGACGATGGCAGCAACTTCTGTTTTTGCCACCGCACTGATCAACATCCCCACTAGAATCCCAGTGATAGACGTCAGCCATAATACTAAGAAACCTAACACAAATGACAATTCCAAATCTAACGCCAACTTGGTAATCAGTAGCAGCAGGAAGCACTGCACACCTGTCACCACGGCATTAAAACCAAATTTTGAGAGTAGCATGGCGATATCACTAGCACCGCCCCGTTTCTCACGGCGATAGAGGGTCCGCTCTGACACCAACTCGCGGGAGGTATTGTTCGTTCCAAACCAGAGAGCGACAAACACCATCAGGAAAAGCGGGGTGGTGGGGCTCGAGGACTTGCTAAAGGCAATAGCCATCAAGATTCCAATCAAGGGGCCTTGTGCCAGCTGGATCAATATCGCCTGCCAGTCTCTGATCCGGCACGTCGCGTAGCGCTTGCTGTATTGATACGTCTGATTAAGCCAGTGCAGGGGCGTTCTCCCCTCGGGAACGCCGATGCCGCTTTCATTAATGTTTGCGAGCAGGTGTGAGCGCTCTGCGACAAATTTCTGAGCTAATGGCGTCTGGTGATACTCAGCTGTAAGCTGCTCTGCGGAGCGGTCCTCCAGCTCCTCCATCACATCGTCTGGCCCCTCTACTTTGATTCGGGTGCGCTGCTGGAAGTATTGCATCGATTGCGGAGAGGCCCCGCCGAAGTAGGACATTTTTCCGTCTTTCAGAAACACCACCTTATCAAAGAGCTCATAAACGCGCAACGCGGGCTGGTGAATGGTTACGATGATGGCAATACACATCGTTGATGCTAGCTCACGGAGTGCTTCTACAACGATGCGGGTATCCCTACTTGATAGCCCCGATGTTGGCTCATCCAAGAAGAGGATCAAGGGATCTGTAATCAACTCCATGGCGAGGTTTACTCGCTTTCGCTGCCCACCAGACAGAGTCTTCTTTTCAGGACTACCGATCGGCGTGTCACGGATCGTAGCATTCAGACCTAACAGCTCACAGACTTTTACAATTTTACTTTTTATCTGCGCATCTGGAACGCGCGAGTGCACCCTGAAGCGAGTAGAATAATACAATGACTCCGCTACGGTGAGTTCTGGATAGAGGATATCATCCTGCGGGACGTAGCCGACGTGCGAAGTCATTCTTGTGTCCCCTTTCATCACTTGATCACCATCGTAACACACCGCGCCCGAGGTGGCATTGTTCACACCGGCAAGCACGTTTAGCAATGTTGTCTTACCACTTCCAGAGGGGCCTAACAGACCAACTAGCTCACCGGGGAGAATTGATAGAGAAATATTATCTAGCAGATCACGAGGCTGCCCAGAGTCCCTATCCTTCACCGTAAACTTGACGTTTTGGCACTCCAGAGCAAAACCTTTTCGTAACCGCGTCAGGATCATTTGATCTCCTGCGAAGGTGACAAAAATAGACTCTGCACCAACGTCTATAGAATCACCAGATGAGAGTTCTGCCGATTGCTGACCGATGGCATGTTTACGCAGTGTAGCTCCCCCTCCGAGGTCCTGCACAAACCAACGCCCGCCCTCATAAGTCAGGCGCAGATGGGTAGGTTGGATTCCCAGAACGGGAATGCACATATCACGCTTTGGCGATGAGCCAATCTCAATCTGAGGCTGCCGGTAAGTTCTCACTTCACCCAGCGTGAGGGAGACGCGCTTTCGCCCTCCGCTCTGTAACCACTCGTTAAAATGTTTTAACAAGAGGCATCCTGGAACGGCACATTCATCAGAGAAATAGACCATGTCCATATCCCTGAGCTGGTGCTCTGAAATTTTATTGTTAGGGTTACCTATACTCGTGCCATTAATACTACCACAATCACGAATATAAGCGATGCCTTGACCGCGGGAAACTAACTCCGCATGTGATCTTGAAACGAAGTGGTTATTGAGAACCAGATGGCTGCTGGGATCGCGGCCTACTTTATATGATTGATTCATTTTTTCAACGGGCGAGGGAGAGGTTTTTTCTTCTCCATGCCAGTCATCGACCGCACTTTCTCCCGCGTGTATGAATCAGTGAGCATACTGGCCAAGAATACATCTTTAGTAGGGAGCTTGGAGATTCTTGAAATGTTCTTTAGATTGGTGAGTCGGCTGAAAATCGCCCACTTAATTTTTTGTTGGGGAACCGATTTTACACCATACCCGCCAGGCTGATTACTGGACCAGAACTTCACCCATGTTTCTCCCTTTTTTTGCTCTGTGCCGAGGTAAACGACAAGGTGCCCAAATTCCTTTTTACCGATTTCATTTGACCAGAAGATCTTCATAAAATCGCCCGGTATGGCATCGGCATAAGATTCAAAATTAACACCCAACTTTGCCTCATGGAACAGCCTTGCTGTCCCCGGACCATTGGCATTCCAGCGGCCCCAAATTGACGAACCATCCGCCTGCCCTCTTGCCAGCAAACGGCTAGCATTCTCAGGCGATAGAGGTTTCATCAGGCGCAATCTCTCAGCGTCCTTGAGAGCGTATAACAATACCAGATACGTTGCGCCAGAGCAGTAGCTTGGCTGTGCATGTTTGGCATTCACCACCAGCTTTCCATCGCGGCGCACCATGGAGTATCGCAGCCCTGTTGCTGCTTTACGGTTTACTGCATACCCGCCGCCTTTTGGCATTTTTTTAATCGCAGACAGGATAAGCTGATTATACCCCGCCCGTTTACTCGCAGGACTCTTTTTGATTTCTACCAAGTTATCCGCCATGACTGCTGAGCTAACCAGCAGGCTGACTAATACCGTAGCCGTGAAAATGGATGTTATAATTCTCATTTTTATTAATACTGCTGATTGGCAGACAAAGCTTGCTCTACTTGTTTCTTTGCACGGACTGACGCCACCTCGTAATCAGCCATTTACCTCCAATCTTTGAGATGGTTAACGTGTCATGGGCTCTGCCAGATGCTGAGTTATTTTTTTCATCCGAGTAGGTGTATGAGTAAAAGAACTCCATGCTGATCCTCGTTTTATCCACATTCAATACGGTGAACTTGGTGCGTTCTCTAAGAGAGTATTTTCTAAACGGCCACCGCTCAATATTATCTCGGAAGCTCCGCATAACCTCATCTCTCGCCGCCATTCTTCCATTCACCCATTGGTAATCCACTTGATTGGCGTAGATTCCCTTTACCGCATTTGTGTTATTGTTTGGCAACAACTCGTAATAGCTTTTACTAAATGCGCCTAACTCACGCCGCAGCTCTTCCATGGCTACATCTTCGTCTTTACGCATTTTTTCTTTTTCCCGCGCAATCCGATCTCGCTCACGTTGATCAGCCTCTTCCTTTTCTTTTCTAAGAGCATCAGCCACTGCGGGATCCTTCACGAGGATTATTTCACCCAGGCTTACCGTTTGGTTATGGCGGCTGATTTCAAACTGCTTGGTGTAAGGAGTGTAGCCAGATGATGTGATCGTGAGAGAGTGATTTCCCATTCCCACTGTGGAGTATTTTCCGTTCCTTGGTCTTACTTTTTTACCATCGATCCACACTTGAATTTTAGGGTAGTTGGCAATAAATGATAGATTCCCGGGGCAATTTCTCATTGCTTTATCACGCTTCACTCTCAGCTCAGAGAGCTGTTTATTTTCATCTGGTGTTAGGGAATGTTTTTCTAGCTTAGCGATGTATTGAGCAGAGGCAGCGTGCTCATTTTCAGTAATGGCATCGCTAATTTTATCCAGCAGTTCCTGTTTCCGTTTGGCAGTTGCTTGTTTTTCTGCGTCCTCTTTCTCGCGTTCTGCCAATTCTTTTGGATCGCTTGTTGGATCTTTTTTATTCTCCATCATCCAATAAACCCCGCCACCTATCAAACAAAGAATAAGCACCACCAACAGACAAGAAATCGCCACTAGCAGTTTGTTTTTCTTCCTCGAAGGGGGGCTACTTGGCTGGTAAGCGGGCACTCTCTCGGTGCTGACTCGCTCAGAGCTTGCGGTGTTAATCCCCAAGGCAGCAGCCCACTCAGGAATGGATTGCGGGCGACTCCCCTCGTTTAGAATGAGAGCCTTATCAATGCCCGCTAAAAAATCAGGAGGAAAACCATGCGGCCTGATCGTTGACAGCGAAACAAGTGGATCCGGTTGACCGTTCCGTGCTGAGTTATTCCTCTCGATTGCGGAGACAGGTTTGTTTCCCGTGATTGCAAAATAAACGCACCCAGCAAGGCTATAAATATCCGTCCATGCCCCCTGATACTTCGAGTCCGATGAGTATTGTTCAATAGGCGAATAGTCCGCATTCACGAGTGTGGTAACAGCTTGTGTCTTCCCACCCGTTTGAGGCCTCGCCGCACCAAAATCAATCAAGATGGGGGTGTTTTTCGTGGTGATGAAAATGTTTTTCGGAGTGATATCTCGGTGAAGAAGCCCAGCCTGATGCACTACTGAAAGCGCACCTAACAACAGCTGCAGCATCGCCACTACATCGTGGTAGGCAAACTTGCCCCGCTCCCTCATGGTGGCTTGCAGGTCTTTTCCCTCGATGTATGGCATTACCAAGTAGGCGGTTCCATTCGCTTGAAAATACCGGATAATATTAACAAGGCTCGGGTGCTGAGTGTCAATACTCGCCGCCACGCGCGCTTCGTTAAGAAATGAATCAATCGCCCACTCGAAGTCATCCTTATCAGCTGGAGTCCGGGGCACCACCGTGTGGCCTTCCACTCGTGTGGAAATACCATCGGGAATCAACTCCTTGATCGCTACTCGCTTATTGAGTGAGGTATCAAAGGCTTCATAAGTAATCGCGAAGCCCCCTTTCCCGAGGGCTCTAACTATCTTATACTCACTCAACAAATAGCCTTCGGGGAGTTGCATGTGGTTTTGACTATTTTTTTGCATCGGGGGCATTCATCCAACCAGCAGTCATCTTCTAAGGCAAGGCGAAAAACCTAGAGCCTACACGCCTTCTCTTGCCATTTTTGCTCAGTATTTCACCCTATTAAATTTCACGGCTCGACGTGTAGCCAAGCTACTGCCAAATTACCTCTGTGATGCCGATCAGATCTCTCTCCCTAGTAGCCAGCTGTTTTTTGTTAGGCGCAATAACACTTTCCGCACAACAGGCTAACAATTCCCATCAACCATTTCACTTCATTGCTCATGGTGACACTGGCTACAATGCCAGGGAGAAGGCGGCTTACCAGAAACTCATCACCTTAATCAATCAGGACAAGCCCGCTTTTAGTATTCACGTCGGTGACATCTGGGGTGCAGAAAACGCCACCGATTTTGCCTACAAAACAATGCTGGCTAATTTCAACCGTTACAACCAACCGCTGATTTACACTCCAGGAGATAATGAATGGGCTGATACTTGGCAGAAGAAACGTGGATCTCACAAGCCGTTAGAACGGCTCAACTCACTGAGAAAAATTTACTTCCCTAACAACAATAGCCTCGGTAAGTCCCCCATTCCACTAGCACGGCAGGCAGCATTACCAGAAAATGCTCACTGGCAGCACAACGGCGTCCCTTTTTACACCGTGCACACCGTTCCTCCCAGCCAGCCTAAGCTGAAGCAGAAACCTCACACCATTGAAGAATTCAATAAGCGTACTGCATTAAACATCGCATGGGTAAAACAGGCTTTCACCAAGGCCACTGCTGCCAAATCACCTGCCATTGTGTTTGCATGGCATCCTTGGATGTTTGGCAAAGACGGGCAGCCAACACCTGCCTGCAAAACATTTATGGACGCCTTTCTACAAGCCGCAAAAACTTACCCTGGAAAAGTCCTCATCATCCACGGCGATTACCACGCTTACATTGTCGATCAACCATTTCCTGGGCATCCTAACATTACTCGGTTAGAAGTATATGGCTCACCCTTCACCGCAGCCGTGAAGGTGGGTGTTGATGCCAGTAAGGATCAGCCGTTTTCGTTCTCTTCCATTCCCGGGGTCAAAAAATAACCTCAACGCAACCGCCTCTCCCTCTAAAACAAAGAGGCACCACCAATACCTTTATACTATCTAAATAGTTCATCAATTATAAGGAGTGTGATGTTACTTGATCACTCCCCGTTCCGTGTCCAGAGTGGTAATGCTATTTTTTCTGTTAGGACAGAAAATCAACCCAACATTACCCATGAAAACTATTCGTCCCACCCAACTATTCGTGCGTGCTTCCATTGCCGCATTCGCCGTTTCTCTCACCAGCCTGCTCTCCTCACACGCGGGTGAACAAGTGATCCGCTACTCCACCATCGCCAGCAGTGGCAGCTCCGTGACCTTAAAAGAAGGTGAAACAGCCCTCGTCATGGGCGGTGCTGGCGTCATCACGTATTCCAAAAAAGGAAAGCCCTGCGCCTACATCCGCCTGTCCAAAGACAGCACCCGCACGCTGCGCGAAACCACACGCCAAGCACTCCCACTTGTTGGCCCCGCTAAGATCACCGTGCGCAGCTGCGATGGTTACCTTGGCATGAAAATTGTATCGACCACGGTATCCGCACCTACTTCTGGCAAAACAAAAACTGCCAAGAAGTAACCGCCTAATCCACCAGCCCGCGCTTGATGGCATCTGCCATTGGCACGGGCTTGGCTTGGCATACCTTTTGCCAGTCTGGGAAGTTCCATCGATTGGGAAACCCCTTGCACTGGTATGGCTTCACGGGGTTAATCCGGCAGGCGTTCCCCTCCAGCATAATGCACTCGTGATTCTCCCGTTCGATCAATGAGAGCCCGCTGCGGTTCGTCCGTAGGCGGGTGTATTGCTCAATGAACGCATCCGTTTCCATCCCTAGGAAAGCGGCAATGGACTCCACCTCATCGTCTTCTAAGCGGACGTCTCCTGGCCACTTACAACATGCCGTGCAGCGGTCACACTGATACCATATTTCTGACTCCTCAGACATCGGGAGTTTACTTCTTATTAGCGTGGGATTTTCAGGCGCTTGCCAGTACCAATCACGGTATTGCGCAGTGCATTACTACGCTGAATGGAGGCAACGGAAACTCCGTAACGACGAGAAAGCCCGTAGAGGGTATCGCCACGCTTCACGGTGTGGTAGCGGTAAGATGGGCGGCTCGGCGCAGGCTTTTTGGCAACGGGCTTACGCACTGGAGGCGCGGGAGAAGTACGGGTAACAGGCGGCGAATACGTCTGAGTAGCTACCGGCTGAGAAACTGGTGCAGCATACGGCACTGGTGCAGCACTTGGCACGCGGCTGGTGATGTCTTTGTAGTATTTATTCACCTTGGAAAGGAACCACTGCCACTTGGCGCCAGGGCGACCATTATCTAACAAATAGTGCGGGCAGTTTTTGTGCGGCTTACTCAGCCCCTTACGCTCCCAGTGATAGTGAGGCACAATTTTTCTCAGAGGAATATTGTGTTTATGCATCAGATAAGCGGAGAGCTTGGCGGTGCGCTCGATGGTTGCAGAGCGGCTATTACCGCGATTTTCACACATCTCGATGCCGATTGAGTAGTTGTTTCCAGGGCCATCAAAGTCTGCGTGCTCGCCTTGCTCATTGGTTGGCAGGTGCTGCACGGCGCGTGATTGATCAACTGTGAAGTGCCATACTAGGTAGCCGATGCGGTTTCCTCCTTTGCGTTTGTAAGCTCGGAGTTTTCCATTTTTTAATGCCAGCGAGTGACGGAGGGCATCAGCTCCACGGGAAAAATTCTGAGTGCTATGGATCGTGATATAACGCGGTCTCATGTAGCGACGATACTTTCTCGCGTGACGACCACGCGGGATGATGTCCTGCTTTACATTCACCTCACGATACAAACTGGATGGGCTTTTGCGCGGTGCAGCGGGGACGGGCCTGTAGCCTCCGCCAGCAGCAGCTGTGGCACCATAACTAGACGCCGTTGGTGATCGATCCGGACGATGCGAAACCGGCTCGCTCGATGAGCATGCACAGAGCAGTCCAATAATTGTTAAACATCCAAAAAAATTAATATAGCTTAATAACCCCGAGCGCATGACGGATACCATAACCTATTCCTCCAGAAACTAAAGAGAGGAATTAAAAAATTTACGTCTTTCTTGTTAGCAGGAGGGCCGCAATCTCCAACTGCCCACTTGCATTCCCACCTCGGCACGCCTATGACTTCCGCACGGTGCTTGTGGCACCTTTTGTCTTTGCAGACTTCCCCGTCACCACCCGGGCTGCATGAAGCCCAGAGCTCTCCGTTGTTTACACATCGGCTGGATGCGCTTGTACAGGGCGAGGCCGTGGTGGAGTTTTCGCCCGTGGATGAGGCGGCACTTGCTCTTGTTAGTTCTGCGACGGCGCACAGGATTCACGGTGAAAACGGTGGCCGCATCTGGCTGATCCATCCTCACCCGAGGGTGCGAGATCGAGTAGCTGCTGAGGTTGGGCTATGGAATGTTAGGCCGATTTTATTGCCTGATCTTCCGGCATCACAAGGCGATGAAATAACGGCTGCCCCAGAAACAATCGCCGATCGCTTGGCGGCGATGCAGGTTCTGAGCAGCCGCCCGGGCGGAAACAAACCGCAAATTGTCATCCTGTCCGAGGACTCGCTGCTATCGCCCTCCCCCACTCCGGAGGACTTGGAACAATCTGGGAAACTTCTCTCAGTTGGCGATGAGATAGATCCCGCTGCACTGGAGGAGGAGCTCATTGGCAATGGTTATGAACGAGTAGCGCAAGTGCATGCTCACGGCCAAATCGCGGTGCGCGGAGGCATCATGGATGTTTTCTCCTGGCACGCCGCCACGCCCTTGCGAGTTGAGTTTTTCGATACTGAAATTGAGTCGCTCAGGGAGTTCGACGTGCACTCTCAGATATCCGTCAAGCGCGCAAAGCAGGTGGAGATCACCCTTGCGGAGCCAGCGGCGCGTGGCACTCTGCGTGATTTTGTTAGGAAACACGACCGCATCCTCACCGTCGGCAGTGACGTTGGGGTAACGGCACACGGCGAGATCTATGAGGGCGGCGCAGGAGACGTCCTCTGCGCGGGCAGCCCGCTCGGCAGCTATGACGCGGGTGATTTCATCCTGAACGAAACGCGCAGGCACCGGTTCTTCCAACAAATTGCCGAGTGGAGTGATGAGCGATGGAAGGTTTACCTAACATTTTCTAACAAGGGTGAGCAAGAACGCTTCTCCGAGCTGGTAGATAAGGAGTTTTTTGACAACAACGCCGTCACCGCGCTCTCCGGCGAGCTAGTGCAGGGGTTCACCGTGCCCGGCGCCAAGCTCGCCTTTCTCTCGTCTGCGGAGTTATTTGGCCGATACCAAACACCGCAAGTTAGAGCGCGCAGCAAGCCGATAGATCACCAGCGCCGCGCCCGTGCGCAGACCGCCCTGGAAGACATCCAGCGTGGTGATCTGGTGGTGCATACCGAGTATGGCGTAGGCAGATTCCAAGGTATTAAGCGCAATGATGAGGGGCATGAGGAGATCCACATTTTCTATCGTGACGGCGCCATCCTGAGTGTGCCGCTGGATCACTCTCACCTACTTTCCAAATACGTGGGGCTTGGCGGGCGTGATCCTGAGCTGAACAAGCTAGGCACGGGAGCATGGGGAAATGCCCGCTCCAAAGCGGAAAAGTCCATTCTCGATTACGCCGCCAAGCTGCTACAAATGCAGGCAGAGCGGCAGACCCAATCCGGCTACGCTCACCCACCAGACACGCGCTGGATGTGGGAGTTTGAGAACTCCTTCCACTACCAGCTCACCACTGGGCAGAGGGATGCGATTGAGGATGCGAAGTCGGACATGGAATCTGAGAAACCCATGGATCGGCTCATTTGCGGTGATGTTGGGTTTGGCAAAACTGAGGTAGCGATCCGTGCCGCCTTCAAGGCTGTCACCGGCGGGAAACAGGCAGCCGTTCTGGTGCCCACCACCGTGCTGGCTGAGCAACACTGGCGCACGTTCCGCGAGCGCATGAGTGACTACCCCATCAAGATCGAGCTACTGAACCGCTTCCGATCCGCCAAGGAAATCCGCCAAACGCTCAAGGGGCTGGCGGACGGGTCCGTGGATATCGCCATCGGCACCCATCGGCTAATTTCCCAAGATGTTTCCTTCAAGGACCTCGGAGTTGCCATCATCGATGAGGAGCAACGCTTTGGGGTAAAACACAAAGAGCGCTTTAAGGAGCTTTTCAAAAACATCGATGTGCTCACCCTCTCCGCCACGCCCATTCCGCGTACCCTTTACCTCTCATTGATGGGCGCGCGGGACATGTCCACCATCGATACCCCTCTACCCGGCAAGGTGCCTATCCACACCTCCATCCACGGCTACGATGAGCGAGTCATCAGAGATGCCATCCGCCGCGAGCTCAAGCGTGGAGGTCAGGTCTTCTTCCTTCATAATCGAGTGAAGAGCATTGACCTCGTGCGCAAGAAACTTCGTGATCTAGTGCCAGAAGCAAAGATTGTGGTTGGTCACGGGCAGATGGAGAAAGACGAGCTTGAGGTGGTGATGCGCAGCTTCGTGCAAGGGGAAGCTGATATTCTGTTAGCTACTACCATCATTGAAAGCGGTATTGATATCCCGAATGCCAATACCATCATCATCGACCGCGCGGACCGCTTCGGGCTGGCGGATCTTTACCAGCTCAGAGGCCGTGTAGGGCGTGCAGGCGGCCAGGCCTACGCCCTGCTGATGCTACCAAGTGATCTCCTACACGGAGATGCCCAGAAACGCATCCACGCCATCAAACAATACACCGCACTTGGCTCAGGTTTCAAAATAGCCATGCGGGACCTAGAGATCCGTGGCGCTGGGAATCTCCTAGGAACCAAGCAGTCCGGCCACATCGCAGCAGTTGGCTTTGACCTCTACTGCCAGCTACTCAGGCAATCGATTGACCGATTAAAAGAAGGCAAAACATCCCGCCGCGTGGACGTAACCTTACGGGCGGACTTCCTCTGCTTCAATGAGGGAAACTACTTAGGCTCTGACAGAGCCAGCAATCTCCCCTGCTACCTCACGCCAGATTACCTATCCGAAGCGAGGCTCCGCATTTCTGCCTACAAAGAGCTAGCTGAGCTCATCAGCCTGCAAGAGCTGAAATCCCTGCGGAAACGGTGGGCAGATCGCTTTGGCACGCCCCCACCATCGGCTGAAAACTTACTGCGCACCACCGAAGTGAAGCTACTGGCAGCAGCAGCCAACATCAGCTCAGTAGAAATCCGCGAGCAACGCCTCATGCTCACCCGTAATGGGGAGTTTATCAAGCTCTCCGCAAGTAGGTTTCCACGGCTACAAAGCACCACACCTGAAGGGAAACTTGACGAAACAATCACCATGTTGGCATCGTTATAAACCCAGCGGCTACGGTAGATCATCGTTTGCCCTTCTCTGACTTCTCCGCAAAAGTTTCTCTTGCACAATCACGCTTATCTACGACGATACACAACCAACGCACTTATTACCCCGCCCACCAGCCCCACCTATTAGCTCGCTCTATATTATGTCCCGCATTCTATTTTCCACTCTCCTCGCCGCCATCTCGCTCGCCCCCCTACACGCCGGGGAGGTCACAGGCATTGCTGCCAAAGTCAACGGGCGCGTCATCACTAAGAATGAGGTTAATTACCACCTCACCCCCTACCGCCAGCAACTACAAACTACTATGCCACGCCGGGGAAAACGCTATGATCAGCTCATCAGCAAGGCGCGTAATGAGATTCTCGATAGCTTGATTGAAAGGGAGCTCATTCTCTCTGAGTTCCGCATCAATATTAAAGCCACCATCCCAGCCCACGCGATCGACGCAGAGATCAATCGTCAGGTTAGGGAGCTTTATAATAACAGCCGTGCGGAGTTTAACAAATCCCTCAAAGCCGCTGGCGTAACCTCCCAACAACACCGCCGTGAGACCGAGAAAAAACTCATCGTGCAGGCAATGCGGGCGCAGCAGTTCGCCAATGCCGTGCCTCCACTCCCCAGTGAGGTCCGCGTCGAGTATAATAAGCATAAACAAAAAATGCGCGACATCACAGGAGACGCCATCGAGTTCCACACCATCTACATCCGTAAGCAAGATCCGGATAATCCCGTCGCTACCCCCAAGAGCCAGTTAGAACTCGCCGAGAGCATCGTAGCCGAGCTCAAAAAAGGAGCGGACTTCGAAGAGCTTGCTAAGAAAAACTCCACGGATGCCTACGCAGATAGCGGTGGCAAACGCGGCAAGACTCCCCGCACCGAGCTCTCCCCACCACTCGCAGCGGTGCTGATGGAAACGGACAACGGCAAGGTGCTTGGCCCGCTGGAAGACCGCAATGGATACACCATCGTGCGCGTGGATAAAAAACACTACGGCCCTGCCCCAACATACTCAAAAGCACGCAGAGCCATGGAATCCCGCGTCCGCGCCCGCAAGAACAAAGCCAAGCACGATCGCTGGATGAAACGCCTGCGCAGCAATGCCATGATTAAGAAACTTATCTAACTTCTCTTGCATCTAACACCCTAGACCATGGACCAAATTAAATCACTCTTCGATCTCACCGGGCAAGTGGCCGTTGTTATTGGCGGCACGGGAAACCTTTGCGGCAGTATGGGCATCGCCCTCGCACGCGCCGGCGCGGAAGTTATCCTCGTGGGGAGAAATCCAGAGAGTGCCATTGATAAACTTGCCGCCATTGATGAGTTCGGCGGGAAATCTTGGTTCCACAAAGCGGATGTAAGTAACCGGCAAGAGATCGATGACCTCCTGAGCACCGTGCTGATGAGATCTGGAAAAGTAGATATCCTCGTCAACGGCGCAGGTGTTGGCTCCGGCACGCCGTTTTTAGAAATCACCGAGGAAGAGCTGGATAGGCTCATGGCGGTGAACTTCAAAAGCGTCTTTAATGCCTGCCAGATTTTTGGCCAATTCTTTCTAGATCACCATGAGCCGTGCAGCATCATCAATATGGGCTCCATGGCTGGTGAGGTTCCTATTTCCGGTATCTTTGCTTACTCCGCCGCTAAAGGTGCCGTGCATAATCTCAGCAAAAACCTCGCCCGTGAATGGGCAGAGCATGACATCCGTGTAAACACCCTCGTGCCTGGGTTTTTCCCATCCGCACAAGCATCACGCAAAGGTGATGAGACACGCGCGCTGGAAATCCTGCGCCACACTCCCATGTCACGCTTCGGCACAGCCAATGAGCTGACGGGTGCCACACTACTACTGGCATCTAACAACGCCGGCTCATTTATCACCGGCACAGAATTGATCGTGGACGGCGGATTCTCATCAATGACGATATAGCCGCTGCGCAGCTGTCATTGGCTTACTCGTTTATTGGTTGAATGGTTTGCTGGTTCATTAGTTCATTCATCCGCTCGTTCATTCATCCACTTGATCGCCTACGTTCATATTCCGTTCTGCCATCGGATCTGCCCTTACTGCTCGTTCTACAAGCACACGCCTGGCGATACGGACATCCGGCAGTTTCTCTCCGCAATCGTTGAAGAAGCGGTGAGTTATCGGGCACTGACGGAAGGTGGGATTGATACACTCTACCTCGGCGGCGGCACGCCATCGATGCTTTCGCCGGGGCACTTACGGCTCTTGTTTGATGGATTGGCGGAAGCTCTCCCTCTCTCTAACACACACATCACCTTTGAGGCGAACCCCGCTACGTTTGGCGAAAGCAAGGCCGCGCTTTTCAAGGAGCTAGGAGTGAACCGCACATCATTGGGTATTCAATCTTTCACGCCGCATGTTTTGCAAACTCTCGGCCGTGAGCACAGCGCGGAGCAGGCAATTGAATCCGTACAGATTCTCCAATCCTGCGGCATGGACGAGGTGAATATTGACCTAATGTTTTCCATCCCAGGGCAGTCAATAAACGATTGGCAAGAGACCCTCGATACAGCGGTGAATCTCAAGCCCGATCACATTTCGGCTTACAACCTCACCTATGAAGAGGACACAGAGTTTATTGATAGGCTAACAAGTGGGCAATACCGTGAGGATGAAGATGCCAATGCTGACCACTACCTAGCAGCCCACCACACCCTAACAGATAATGGGTTTCTGCATTATGAAACCTCCAATTATGCTCAGCCTGGAAAACAATCCCGCCACAATCAAGCTTACTGGCAAGGCGTGGACTACCTTGGGCTAGGCCCCTCTGCCGTCTCTACGGTGAATGGCAACCGATGGAAAAATCTGCCCGATACCGCTGGGTATATTCATGCCATTGAAACCTTTGGGCACGCTAAGCGTGAAGAGGAAATCATCGATGAGGAAGCTTTCCGCATTGAGCGCATTGCGCTACTGCTGCGCACCACCGATGGGTTGCCAATTCACTATCTAACAACATCACCAGCCGGGCACGTTGAGCAGCTTATTGAAGAAGAGTTGGCGGAGATTTCAGATGGAAACCTCTGCCTAACTAGAAATGGGCGGATGTTAGTAGATCCTATCGCAGAGAGATTAGTGTGATCCAGTAAAACCAACTTCACCTCATGTGAAAGTGCATTGGGGGAGGATTTGATTGGGATGGATTTTGACAGAATTTACAGAATTAACTGAATTTTTTCTTGGGTTGGGTGCTTGGGTTTATGGTTCAATTTGGGAAACACGGAAGGGCACGGAATTAACGGAAGGTTTTAAGAGGGTTGATCTACGATGGTGTCTTGGTCTTCTTGGACTAGGGCATCGAGATTTTCCCAGATGTAGG
>JBMYYO010000063.1:0-16859 GCA_049609505.1 Akkermansiaceae bacterium
CACATCACCTCTAGTAAATGTGTAAAACGCTCCCGGTGTTTTTGCTGTGCCCGCCTTAGGGTTTGCCCAGAATTGATTCCATCCTTGCAGGGAATTCTCTTTGCCTCTCGCAGTGCCATCGGAGTTGTTGGGGCCGTAATCATGGTCATCCCAGATGGAATAGGTTGGCACATTCCGCAAAACTTCTGAGAACTCTGGCATCCGCCGGTAGCGCAGGTGATGCTTCCACTGCACCTTAGGATTAGTGGTATCTGCATAGTGGGTATCCCCCATTGTTAGATGAAGATCAGGTTTCTGAGCCAACAGCACTGGCCATGATGTTTGTGGCCGGTCAGCGCGCATGCACGAGGTAAGAACCATGCGGAAAGATGAGCTTTCCCCAGCGGCGGGGGAGGTTTTGAATCGCCCCCTCAAGGAGGGCTTCGTTTCACCATCAACGCGGACTACGTACTCATAGTCCGTGTTCGGAGAGAGGTCCTTCAGCACAGCAATCATCGGTGTGCTAGTGCCCTTGACCGCTGGGTTTTCAACAACCTCAAAGACAGGACCTTTGCGCGGTGCATCTTTGCTGGAAAAAGAATAACTCACCGTGCATGTAGCACCGATTGGGGCATAAAGCCATAGCGAGGCAGTGCTCTCGGTAACTTGACCAACCATCGGGCCGACTACTGACCCTATAGCGGGCTTCACCTTCTCCACTTTTAGTTCGGCTAGCTTATCCACTACTTGAGTTCCGTGTGTGGAGGCTTTTACTTTTTTATCAATAGCTAAAATTTTGCCGTTTTTACCGATGTAAAAAGTCCAGCGTTTAGGGTATTTACCATTGCCCTCCACCACGCCATAAGCCAAGGCGGCTTTACGGGAGGGATCACTCAAAATCGGATAGTCAATTTTGAGTGCTGCAGCAAAGCGTTTGTTTGTTTCCTCTGGATCACAGCTTGCTGTGAAGTAAGCAACTTTGTATGCTTTGAGCAATTGGCCATTCTCACGGAACGACGCACACTGAGCTGATCATCCGCCGGTGAATGCCTTTGGAAACCAAGCCACCACTACAGCCTGCTTACCCTTAAAATCAGATAATTGGTAACCCAACCCATCGCTACCTTTCAGCTTAAAATTGGGTGCTAGATCGCCGACCTGAGGAGAGCCCGCGTGAGCTAGCAAGGCACAGGATAATGTGGCTGATAAGATAGAAAGCAATTTGCGCATTCAATAGGATACTCGTTTTAAGCTGGTTTCTTTCAGTATGAAATTGGCTTGTTACAGTGAGGGGTCTTATACCCTATTTATTAATCACGGCTTATGCTTGTAATTCCCAAACCCTCGTCGATCATTGGGTGGTCTTGCCTAAATACAGCAGGCTACCCTCTACCACATGGAAAAACACATCAAATCCGTTTTATCGAAAGCAGCTAAACTTAGCAACGAGAAGGTTTCTCTCCCAGCTTCCCCAGAATCTATCAGCGCGGATTTTGACCTTACACTCTCCGATGACGGAGTAGAGAAAGAAACTGATCTTGATGCCATCATTGAGGGCATTTTCAAATATTCTGTAAACACTCAGAACCCTCGGTTTCTCAACCAGCTCTATGGTGGAACCAGTGAGATGGCTTGGCTTGGGGACCTGATCACAAGCATTCTTAATACCTCAATGGCGACGTATGAGATAGCCCCTTTAGCGACGCTGATGGAGAAGGAGCTGATCCGCGCCATTAATGAGGAAGTTGGTTTCCCTAACATCGATGGCCTCATGGTGCCTGGCGGCAGCAATGCTAACATGATGGCACTGCATTGTGCTCGCTACGCCAAGGACGCCAGCATCAAAAAAGATGGTCTCTATGGAATCCCAGAGTATCATGTTTACACCAGCAGCACGGCTCACTACTCGACCAAGAAAGCGATGTCTCAACTGGGCATGGGCACGGGGCAGCTTATCCACATTGAGGTGGATGCTGGGCGGGGGATGTCCGTGGCTGGGCTCAAGGAGGCGGTTAAAAACTCACGCGCAGCGGGTGCCGTTCCTCTCTGTGTGGTATCGACCGCTGGCAGCACGGTCTGGGGAGCGTTTGATCCCATTGATGAGATTCAGGATTTCTGTGAACTTCATCAGATGTGGCACCATGTGGACGCAGCATGGGGGGGGCTTGCACTGTGGTCTGAGAGGAAGGATGAATTGTTCCCTAACATTAACCGAGTTGACTCGATCACCATGGATTTTCATAAATTAATGGGAGCCAGCATGACAAAAGCTTTTTTCCTAACCGCCAAACCAGAGGCAATGTATGGGGCAAATTCAGGTGGTGGAGAGAGTTACATTTTCCATTCTGCAGATGACGAACAGAACCTGGACACGGGAAGCTACGCGCTGCAGTGTGGCAGGCGTGTGGACTCGCTTTCGCTCTGGCTACAGTGGAAGCTTCAAGGAACCTCCTGCTACCGCCGCAAGATCGCTGAGCTATATGATCTACAGAGCTGGTGTGTTGATTACATCACTAGCCGACCTAACAGATACGCGCTAATCCATCAGCCTGACTACATGAATATCTGCTTTCAGATTCAGCCAAAAGATTCGGCTCTAGATGTTGGGGAGTTTAACCGCGCACTACGCGAAAAGGTGATGGCTCAGGGAGATATTATGGTTAACTTTTCATCGACGTCTGAGACCGGTGTGTTTTTCCGGCTGGTGCTAAACCAGTGGGGGCTTAGCCAGCTCATCCTCAAGGAGGTATTTGATTATCTGGAGGATTTGGCAGATGAGTTTTAGGGGTGTTTTCCACTCCGCCACTGCCCGTGCTGGATGGAAGTGAAGTCCAGTTGATTTTACTTTCTGGGAATGGTGCTATGGTATTAGTTCCCCATGAATTATATGAAATCGATCCCACACACGCTCCGTGCCATTCACACCATTGGTGCTCTTTCCATTGCCCTAACACTTAATACTGTAGCAAAGGAGCCAGCCGATAGCCTCTTTACCACCTCATTTGAAAACTTTAAAGCTGGCGCACTTAAAAAGCAAAAAGAGGGCAACTGCGAGTGGAACGCTCTAGGCAAGGTTGAGATTTCTGCTAAACATGCATCGTCGGGAAAGAAGTCCCTGCACTTGTTTGGCGGCGAGGATAACACCGTGGAGATGACGCTCAGCGGCGATCTACAGCACAGCCGTGGCATTAGCTTCAAGGCAGAGCGTTGGACATCTAAGAGTCCGTTTAAGTTCCGCATTCTTGCACAAGCGAATGGAAGCTGGAAGGAGATCGCAAACCTTGACCGTCTCGTCATCACAGGACGTGGGTTTCCGTCTAACATCGTAATCAAGCTCCCGCATGAGGTCATTGACGGATTGCGCCTCGTCTGCACCGCCCCCAAGCACGCTGGTGTGCTTATTGATGATTTGAAGTTACTCAAAGGCGAGCCAGAAAATGTTAGCAAGCTACCAGAAGTTTGCAACGACCCTATCGCCAAATTGTTAGAAAAAAAAGATATCTTTATCTCCGGCACTGAGGACACGCATACCTTCCGCATCCCCGCATTAATCACCGCAAAGAATGGCGATTTGCTCGCTTGTGTAGATGCCCGCCGGCACGGTAGAGGTGACTTAATCTGGGTGAAGGATATAGACATCGTGGTCAAGCGCAGCACTGACAACGGTAAGACATGGGGACCGATGGAAACCATTATCGACCACGGTGACAAACAAGTGGGCAAACCCGCTTCTGATCCCTCATTCATCCTCGATCGCGAAACGGGTGAGATCTTCTGTTTCTACAATTTCATGGATCAGGTCAACGCGCCCAAGGAGTTCCGCCTGCACGTGCAGAGCTCTAAAGACAATGGAAAAACATGGAGTAAGCCGCGCGACATTACCAATGATATTGCCAAGCCTGAATGGAAGATGGACTTTAAGTTTATCACCTCTGGACGTGGTATCCAGCGCCGCAATGGCCAACTACTGCACACTCTGGTAAACTTGAAAAGAGGCCTGCATCTCTTCGGAAGCAAAGACCACGGGAAGACCTGGGAGTTCATTGATACGCCCGTCAAACCCGCCAATGAATCCAAGGTCATTGAGCTTGCCGATGAGAGCCTGATGATTAACTCCCGCCTAAACGGAAAAGGTTTCCGTGGTGTGCACCGCTCATCTGATAATGGTAAGAGCTGGGAGTATGCAATCGATAAATCTCAGGTCGATCCAGGCTGCAACGGCAGTATTCTCCGCTACACCTCTAAGGCTGGTGGCTATAAAAAAGATCGGCTACTTCTCTGCCACGCAAACTCTGCGCGAGGTCGCAAAAACTTGGTGGTCAAAATCAGCTACGATGAAGGCAAGACGTGGAGCAAAGGCAAAGTGATCGATGCAGGCCCGGCCGCCTACTCCAGCCTCACCATCTGCAAGGACGGCACCATTGCCGTACTCTATGAGCCGGGGTATAAGGCGGTTCGTTTTGCCCGCTTCACCTTGGAAGACCTCACCGATGGCAAGGATAAGTTAGCGATCCCATACAAGCCGGTGAACTAGTATCCACTGGAGGGAGGCTGCCTGTTTGTGAAGCTGATTTTATCTCGACCGCTCAGGTTTAATCGGTCAGGATCACAAACACTGACCTTCCTCTATTTATGTACGCTCGCCTCCCTTCCCTCACTCCGCTCTGCCTCATTTCTCTATCGTCGGTCCTTTGCGCAGATAGCATCACGCTTGTCAATCCATCTGGCGAGATCAACCCGGGGGGTTCTCCCTCGTTTGTTGCTGGTGCTGCCGTTCCTGGGTGGGAAGGCTCTGGTCAGGTGATAAATGATCGCACGGATTTTGGGAATGGTGGCTGGCGGATTAGCTTTGAGGACTCCTCGCAGATTTATCAAATCAGCACACATACCATTGAGCTGGGCGCGTCTTATTCTCTGCGCTTTGACTCCTCCGTTTTCTCCAGCAATACGCCTCCGATTGTTTTTACTCCTAATCTAACTTTAGTGGGACCGGGGAATAATAATGGTGACTTTAATGACGATACCTCATCGGTAGATTCGAGGAGTTTTGCCGACACCCCATCGTGGATTAACCTCGGCACAGGTGGTCAACCTCAAGAGGCCACGCGCACAACCTTGCACCTAGACAACACACGCAACGCGGTTGTTTCTGACAGGGGGAACAAAATTTTTGCCGTTGATACTGGGCACACATTGGCAACGGGGGAGGTTTTCCGTGCCAGCTACCAGTGGCGGGATGCATCAAGCTGGGCTGATGCGGCGGATAGGATCGCCGTTTCGTTGTTTGTGACTAGCGATAATACTATCACAGGAACCCGCACAATCCTGCAGACGCTCACCTCCTCGCTTTCTAATGTGGACTCATCTTACCAAGCGCAGGCGAGTGTGTTCCTGCCAGCTCCTGCTACTGCCAATGGGAAAAAATTATTCGCCTCTATTCATGGGGTAAACGGCAACGCTAACAACTCAGGCTTTGCGCGATTGGATAACTTTTTGTTAGAACGTGGGACTACTAATACACCTCTAACACCTCGGCAGGTCATCGCTGATCTTTACGTCGAGAACGGCGGCACCCGCGAGGTGATTGCTAGCCGCTCGTATCACTTCAAATCCTCCACCATCGGAAACTGGCACCACTATCATCTGGCTGTGCCCGCGGGCAGTCTGGATTCACACGTTGGAAAAACTCTCGGTGTCCAATTCCGCTCATCACCCACCACAAACAATAATTACCAATCCGTGGATAATGTACGCTTGGACTTCTGGCCTGCAAATGCGGCTGATGGTGCATTTAACAACAACTGGAATGTTGGTAATCGCCCATGGATCGGCGCTGGCTTCTGGGCGAATCGACTACAAGACTGGCGGGTTTCCCAAAACCGCGCAGAGTGCACGCTCGGCTCACGTGACCGCCGCACACTACACCGCGTAGGCACTTCTATTCGCGGCAATGGTGGAAGTTTCACCATGGATGTCACCACAGGCATCAACACAGGAGCCGCCTCTGACACATCACGCAGCGGCTTCCTCATCGGAGCAGGACCGAGCCTCGATTGGCGCGGCGCATTGCTGGTGCATGACGGCCTAGGCAGGGACTTCGGTATCCTCTGCGCCCTGCGTGGCGATGGCGCGGTAGTCATCGAGGATCTAGGCAGCGGGGTAATTACACCATTAGCGACTGGTGCCGTGCCAGCGTCCTTACCCAGTGCCACCAAGTTAAACCTAACAGGAACATATAACAACACCACCGGCGAATACACACTCACACTCACCGCGCGCGATGGCGGTAATGCGGTGATTAGTACTGCAACGGCTAACGTGCCTTCTGACCGCGTGCTTGGATCTCATGGTTTATTATCACACCGGGGCACTGGTAGCACAGCGTATTGGTATGATGATTACTCTGGCAGCGGTGATGCACTACACCCAGAGGAAGAGCGGCACCTTGCTATTCTTGGTGCCATGTACACGCTCAGCCGCGGCACCATGAAACTTGTGGCCCAACTTTCCCCGGTAGATCCTGCCACTACCGCGCCCGTTTCCTTGGAAACATGGAACGGCTCTAGCTGGAATCAGATTGCAAGTAGCGCCATCGACAACACGGATAACCTCTCGTCCTACACCGCGTCTTTCCGGATCGAAAACTGGGATGACACCAAGGACACGAACTTCCGCCTTGGCGTAACCGTAGATGGGCAAACTCACTACTGGACAGGAAGGGTGCGACGCGATCCCATTGATCAAACCAACGTCACTCTTGGTGTCACCACATGTCAGCGCATTAGCGATGGTAATGTGCAGGGCGATGGATTCAATTGGTCACCAGTCCGCGTCTGGCAGCCGCACGGCCAGCTCTTTCATCACATTAGCAAACAACAACCAGACATGCTACTCGCGCTTGGAGATCAGATTTACGAAGGACAACCCACGCCAGAAGATAGCTCAGCTAGCTACATCAGACAGCACGACTACCTTTACAAATGGTATCTCTGGGTGCTGCAAGCTCGCGAGCTTACTCGGGATATGCCGACGATTTGCATGACGGATGACCATGATATTTTCCAAGGAAATCTCTGGGGCGAGGGAGGAATCTCCACAGGAAACCAGAACACCGGTGGCTACGAAGAACCCGCATCATGGGTGAAGATGGTGGAGCGCACCCAAACACTTCACCTCCCCGATACCGATCCCTATAACGCCACGCAACCAGCTCCACCCATAGCCCAAGGCATCCCCACCTACTTCACCGGAATGGTTTACGGTGAGATTGGCTTTGCCATTCTTGAGGACCGGAAGTTTAAAACAGGGAAGAGCAATCCACCTTCTGACCCCAACCAGCAATTTTTGTTAGGAGACCGCCAGAAGAGTTTTCTCCGTGCATGGGCAGATGACTGGAAGGGGCAGAGCCTGAAGTGCGTAGTGTCTCAAAGTCCGCTAGGAAACCTCCACACGCACTCGTCTGGAGGGTATAATTTTGGCCTAAATGACCGTGATGCACATGGCTGGCCAGTGCACCGCAGGAATGAAGCATGGGCGCTGCTGCGTAAAACTCGCATGTTCCAAATCGCAGGAGACCAACACGTCGCCACCGTGGCTCATCACGGCATTGATGGCCCAGCTGATGCGGGATACAGCTTCACCGCACCTGCCGTGGCAAACTTCTTCCCACGCGTGTGGGATCCAGTCCATAACTCAGCCGGGCGCACAAGCACGGTCAGCCCTTATAAAGGCGATTTCTATTTCGATGGCAACGGCACCCTCCCCTCTGGTCAGCCAAACCTAACCGCAGAATACCCAGCCCACATGAGAGTCCTCGCATCGGGGAACCCACTTGAATACCATAACCAAACACGCGGAATCAATCCCCCAAACCTCCACGACCGAGGTGCTGGATATGGGATTGTTAGAATCAATAAATCAACCCGCCGCATCACCTTTGAAGCGTGGCCGATCCATGCCGATCCCGAGTTCCCACAGACAGGTTCTCAATTCCCAGACTGGCCAATTAGCATCAGCCAGACTGACAATGATGGCCGCACCCCCACTGGCTACCTACCCGTCATAGACACCCAATGGAGAAAAGACTCAGTGGTGAGTGTTTACGATGAAACCTCTGGGGAGCTCATCTACTCTTATCGCCTACGCGGGAACCTCTTTCGCCCTCCTGTTTATAACAACGCCACCACTTACCGCACCGAACTATCCCACGGTGATGACCCCGCCTCAGAGACCCTAACAAACCAAACGCCTAACAACTATGGAGCCGCAGTGATTCATCGCTTCTCAGCAATCCATGCCACCATTGTTAGCGGCGCCAGCTCCACGCTGCAATGGAATGTGGAAAACCCCAGCACCTTGAGCATCGACAACGGGCTGGGTGACATCTCCACCCTAACAGTTCACGGCATTGGGCAGATCGAAGTCAGCCCCACCGTGGACACCACCTACACGCTCACACTCAATGGCAGCATCACGGCTCAAACGACGGTGCGTGTTTACCCCGCTCACGGCACGTGGTTAGATAACCATTTCACCCCCGCTGAGCAGGCGAATCCAGCCATCTCAGGCAACGATCAGGACCCCGATGAAGATGGCCTGGATAACTGGACGGAGTTCCTCTTCCAGACTGATCCACGCAGCCACACAGACCTCGGACTGCGCGCCTATGTTATCGAGGAAGCTGGGCAGAGCTACGTTGAGTTTGATCTCCCCACCCCCGTCATCCAGAGCGACTGCGCACCGATGGTTGAGAGCTCCCTAGATCTTTCCTCATGGAACCCATTGCCATCTAACACCTATCGGGAAACTTCCCGCACCGCTGGTAACCCCACCACGAGGATTAAGCTACGTGTCACCAGCCCTGTGCCTGATGGCAGCACTAAGAAATTCTACCGGGCATCTTGGAGGTAGTATTTCCTTCCAAATCACGGCATTCATCCTTGCGACATAGGCCAATGGCTGGTTTCCTGTCTGCGCAGTTAATGCGTTCAGAAACCATGGCCATTTCACAAAACACCATCGCGCTTGTGTTTGATTACGATCAGACACTCAGCCCGAGCTACATGCAGGATGATGTGTTGTTTCCCGAATTCGGGATCAACCCAGAATCGTTCTGGAAAAAATGCAACGCCCTCGTGCAGGAACAACAATGGGATGGCGAGCTCGCCTACATGCAGTGCCTGCTAGATTACCTTGGCATGGATCAGATTTCCAATGCACGCCTCACTGAGCTGGGCGCGAATTTAAGTTTCTTCCCCGGCGTGCCTGAGATCTTTGACGAACTCAAAACAAAGTGCCTCACCGAGGATCACCACGCGCAGGATATCCGCATCGAATACTATATTGTTTCCTCCGGCCTGAAGGCGCTGTTAGACGGGAGTAAACTCAAGGATAAATTCCGCGCCATTTACGGTTGTGAATTTGGCGAGGATAGCGATGGCCACATCCGCTTCTCCAAGCGCACGATCTCCCACACCACCAAGACGCAGTTTCTTTTCCGCATCAATAAAGGCCTACTCAGCTATGAGGAGGATGTAAACGATCACCTCCCCAGTGATCTGCGCCCTATTCCATTTGAAAACATGATCTACGTGGGTGATGGCCCCACTGACGTGCCGTGCTTCACCGTGATGCGCAAAAATGGCGGTAATGCCATTGCTGTCTATAATCCCAAGGACCCGAGCCGGCGCAGCTTCCGCAAGTGCTACCAGCTCTGCGCGAAGGCTGACCGCGTGAAACACATCGCTCCTGCTGATTACCGTGAAGGCAGCCACCTCCGTCTTCTGTTAGAGCAAATGGTTAGCGAAGTAGCAGATTCTATCCTGCGCCGCCGCACAGATGAAATCCAAGGAGGCACCGTTTCCGCGCCGCACTTTTAATCTTACCAAGCACCCCACATGGAGCATATTCACTTTGTAGGAATCTGTGGCACCGCCATGGGTTCAGTAGCCGCCGCCATGCACGCCAAAGGCTTCACCGTCACTGGCTCAGATGAAAACGTCTATCCACCGATGTCCACCTTTCTCGAAGAGCAAGGCATCCGGATTTTTCCAGGTTACAAAGCGGAAAACATCCCTGAAAGCGCGGAGGTCATCGTCATTGGTAATGCCATCAGCCGGGGTAATGAAGAGGCAGAGGCCGCGCTCGAACGCAAGCTGCTCTACGTTTCCCTCCCAGAGGTACTCAAGGAACACTTCCTGCGCGGCAAGCGGAACCTCGTTGTTAGCGGCACGCATGGCAAGACAACCACCAGCTCTATGCTCGCTTGGTTACTCAAATCCACGGGCGAGGACACCAGCCACATGATCGGCGGCATTCCGCGTAACCTCGGTAAGGGCGCAGCGTTCACTGACTCAGACTTCACGGTGTTAGAAGGTGATGAATACGATACCGCATTCTTTGATAAACGTTCGAAGTTTCTCCACTACCTGCCCGAAGTCGTCGTGGTGAACAACATTGAGTTCGATCATGCCGATATCTATGATTCGTTAGATGAGATCAAGCTCACCTTTAAGCGGCTGTTAAACATTGTGCCGCGCAATGGCATCGCGTTTATCAATGGCGATTGCCCAAACAGCCTCGATGTCTCTCAAGGAGCACCTGCGCCAACCAAAACGGTCGGCCTCAGTGACTCTTGTGAGCTGCAGATCACAGAGATCGATTACCGCGAAGAGGGCACATCCTTCACCCTCGATGGAGAAGCCTACACCATCCCCATGGCGGGGGAGTTTAATGTTAGAAATGCTGCAATGGCGATTTGCTCCGCACGTTTCTCTGGCTTCACTCCTGATCAAATCCGTGATGGGTTAAGCAGCTTTGAGGGGATTGCACGCCGGCAAGAAGTTCGCGGTATCGCTGGTGGAGTACGCGTGATCGATGACTTCGCCCACCACCCAACGGCTATCGGCTTAGCAATTGATAGCCTGCGCCAGCAGTATCAAGGCTCCCGCCTCTGGGTAATCTTCGAGCCACGCTCTAACACCACCCGACGCAATATTTTCCAAGATGAGCTCGCCACGGCACTCAGCAAAGCGGACATCGCCATCGTACCTGCCGTGCCAGACCCTGAGAAGGTAGCCGCCGAGGACAGGCTTGATCCTGAGAAACTTGTTGCGGATGTTTCTAACAGCGGAACCGATTGCTGGTATTGCGAAACAGTTGAGGACATCGTAGCGCTAGCCGCAGAAAACGCCCAAGAGGGGGATACCATCGCGGTTCTCAGCAATGGTGGATTTGGCGGCATTCATAATAAGCTGTTATCATCGCTGGAAAATTGATAGACTCACCAGATATGGAGTCCACTGAAAACCCGCCAGAAAAGCCTGCCAAAAAGACCCCAGCTCGCTGGCGCTGGATCACATGGCTTTTCATTATTTTACCACTGCTAGGCACGCTTGCCATGACGGCGCATACCCTTGTCAAACCTAGGGTCTATGAAAGCACGGCAGCCATAGAGCTGACTCCTCCCGATGACATCCCAAGCGAGTGGGGATTGGATGCATTTTTAGACACTGAAATAGAAATCATCCGGTCTCAAGTAGTGCTGCAAAGTGCCTCAGAGAAACTTCAGCTGAATGAACGTTGGGGCACCGAGGACCATGTAACCATTCAGAAACTAAAAAACATTATTCAGATCAAGCGCCTCAATAGTGGCCGCATGATCCAAATCCGAGGCGTCGATCATAATGCGCAAGACACCTCGCTCCTGTGTAAGGCGGTCTATGAAGCCTACCAAAATAGAAAAAAAGAACTCCACCACGCCCACCACACAGAGCGCCTGCGGGAGCTCAAACAACTCAAGGCAAATACTCAGGATCAAGTGTATGAATTAAGCAAGCGCTATAGAGATATCATGGAAAAGGTGTCAAGGATGTCTGGTGATCCTGCCACACTACAGGGAGGCACAATGGAAGCTGAGTTTGCAAAACGCGAACTTGATCAAGGAATCGAAAAACTCACAGCCATCGAAACCATCTACGACTCAGGGTTAAGAAAACTACAAATCCCCGTAAGTTTCTTTGTGGTGCATGAAACTCCCGTCCAGCCGATTCACCCAATAAAACATGACGTTGCAGGCGCACTGCTCGGAGGTTTCATCTTCGGCGCTTTTATTGCGGGCTTAATCAGCCTGCTCATTCTCATGCTCTCCTTTGCCCGTAGGTAATTCTACTATTCAGTTACTATTCCAGCAAGGCGCACATTATGTAGACTCCCCTGCAAGAAACTGCACAAGTAGTGGGTCTTTGCTAGCCTTCATCTCCTCTGGTAATCCCTGCCAGTAAACCTGGCCGTCTTTGAGAAACACGATGCGGGTGGCGATGCGGAACACACTGCGCAGCTCGTGCGTGATGACTATATTTGTTAGACCGTGTTCTGTTTCCAACCTCTTGATGAGCTTGTCAATTGAATCCGCCGTAATAGGGTCCAAGCCCGCATGTGGCTCATCATAGCAGACGCATTCGGGGCGATCCACAATGGCCCGCGCTAGCGCCACTCGTTTGCGCATTCCACCAGAGAGATCAGATGGCATTTTTTCTTCCTGCCCAGGCAAGCGTACAATCTCTAACACATCCGCAATGCGGTCGTTAATTTCCTCCAGATCTTTGAGCCCACGCTCACGGAGTGGGAAAGCGATATTCTGGGCAACATTCATTGAGTCAAAGAGGGCACCGTTCTGAAACATCATACCCACCTTCTTGCGAATCGGCGCAAGCTTTCGCTCGCTGAGGCCTACAATCTCCTCGCCATCGATTTGCACGCTTCCCTCAGAGGGATCAAGCAAGCCTAACATATTTTTCACCAAGACACTCTTGCCTCCACCGGAGGTGCCGAGGAAGCAAACCGTCTCACCAGCATGGATATCTAGATCCACGCCTTTGAGGACGTGTTGATCGCCAAAGTATTGATGAAGTCCGCGCACGCGGATAATGGAAGGTTTCTCTGCCACAAGGAATGGTTAGCATGTGGCCGCTAAGAACGCAACGCATTGAAACCGCAGAAGAGCTTAGAATTCTCCGGCGGCAGGATTGGCACCACGGCATCTCCATCGAGAAAGTGTTGGCAAATGCTGTGAAACTCCTCACCACTGGTGGCTCGGCGGATTTGTTGCTCAAACTCATCATCCAGCCCTTGGGCGATGTAGATCATGTATTTCTTCATGCGATTGACGTGTTTACCTTCTTCATACTTCCGCGTCTCACTAGCTACCTCTTGGTATAAGAGCGTCACGTATTCGAGCAAATCTGAGCGCCTAACAACTTTAACATCCTCCCCCAAAAACGATGCCCGAAGCTGATCAAAGATCCATGGATTCCGGATGGCACCGCGCCCAATCATTAACCCGGCGGCGTTGGATTTCTTGAGAAAACCTCTACCCGTTTCCACATCCACCACATTGCCATTGGCAACCACTGGGCAGCTCATCTGCTCCACAGCGCGCAGGATACAGTCCGTATGCACGGGCGTCTGATAGCGCTCCTTCACGGTGCGCCCATGAATGGTTAGAAGATCAATATTGCAGCGGGCAAACACCGCCAGCAGCGCGTCAAACTCATCGCGGCTCTCATAGCCTACGCGGGTTTTCACAGTGAACTTGCCAGGGATGGCCTCACGGAGCGCACTGAGGATGGCTTCCATTTTATCTAGCTTCCTCAGCAGGCCACCGCCAGCGTCTTTCCGGCAGACAACGGGAGCTGGGCAGCCGAGGTTTAGATCCACACCTGCCACGGGATATTCTAACAACTCCCGCGCTACTCGCACCAGTGCCGCAATGTCCTGCCCGATCATTTGCGCATAGACAGGCCTACCTGTGTGGCTCTCTGTGATGCTGCGCAGGATGTGTTTTTCAACCGTGTAGTCCTCGTGCACGCGGAAGTATTCCGTCACGTAATAGTCTGGCCCGCCAAACTTCTGCATGACGCGCATAAACGGCAGGTCGGTCACACTCTGCATCGGTGCCAATGCCAACATCGGGGAAACATTCATGGCTTAGAATAATTCTGCTGGCTTCTCCTGCTGCGCCTTGATCCTCTCACGAGAAACCTCCAAGTAGCCCTCATCAATATCAAACCCAGTGTAAGATGCTAGCTCCATGCGCAGAGCGGCCAGAGCCGAGGTGCCTATGCCATTAAAAGGATCTAACAAATCAACATCCCCCTCCCCGCCGTGAATGCGGATGCATTGCTCGACGAGGCCGATGGGAAACGTCGCCGGATGTGGCCTATCATCGCTGCGTTTCTGAATAGTATCGTAGGGAATGAACCAAGTATTTCCCCGGCAACGCTTATCCTCACCACCAGTGTGCCCCCAACGTTTGATATTTGATTTATAAACATACGGCACACCGGCAGCACGCCGATCAAGCGGCACTTCTCCCGTTTTTGTTAGGTGAAAAACATACTCATGGCAGTCATTCACAAAGCGTTTGCTATTGATCGGCTTAAAGTGCCCTGCGCTGATTGTCTCCCCTTGCCGTGTCTCCACACTGATGGACTTCACCCAGTGGAAGGTATTTTGCAGAACGAACAGAGGAGTTTTCCCATCCGTTAGAGCGAGCAAGAGCTGGTGCGGCAGAAGCGGATTCTTAGGTGCGGCACCTACATTAAGAAAAAACGAACCATCATCCGCCATCACACGCTTCACCTCCGCAGCCCACTGCATACACCATTCAATGAAGTCCAGCCTCTCAGCAGTGTCTCGGTAGGTATCGTATTCAATGCCAAGATTATATGGAGGTGATGTGACCACAAGGTTTACTGATTTATCTAACAGCGCACCCATCCCAGCCAAGCAATCCTCGTTAATGAGCTGAACCTTCGTTTCCATAGCGATACGATGAGGGCTATATTGAGCGATGAAAAGCAGGGAAATTTATACAGTCGTTTAACCTTGACCCCAAGCCAATGCAGAGCTAGTTTTCACATGCCTTGGACACAAGAGAACAAATTTTGAAGGCTGCGTGGGATCTTTTTGCAGAAAAAGGATTCGAGGCAGTATCCGTGCGCGATGTTACAAATGCGGCAAACGTCAACCTTGCCAGCGTCAGCTACCACTTCGGCGGCAAAGAGGGGTTAATTCAGGAAACAGTCAAGCTGTGCATGAATCCCATCAACCAGTATCGCCTGAAGTTGCTTGCAGAATCTATCAGCAAACACGGCTCTCTAGACAAGATCCCAGAGGAGGAAATCATGGCCGCCCTACTCCGCCCAGCGGTGATGCCTGAGGAATGCGGAGTAGCCGCAGGACTGATGCTCCGCTTAGTAGCCCGCTACTTCATCGAGAGCGACTACGCCATCCCTACCGTGAGCCGGAATCTCTACACAGAGGTTTTCCAATCGTTTGCCAAAGCTTTTTCCTACCATCATCCAGATTTGGCGATGGAAACAATTGTCAAACGCATCGTGTTCGTCTCCGGCTCAGTGATTTATTTCCTTGGTCTAGGTCGGCTTGCTGGCCAGCTCAGCAGCGGTGCCCAGCCTGGTGAAAAGAGCGAGATTGATCGCGAGGCTATGCTGAAGGAGGTTATCACCTTCGGCATGCACGGATTTGGAGGGAAAGACTAGGCAGTTTCTGCAAGTTAGCGTGATGGAAGGAAGCTGTTTTCCAAAAGTCATCTCCTCACCGGATGAGATGGTATCGATTGGCTCAGCCATCGGGAAGGAGCTAGCAGCGGGTAGCGTCATTGCACTCTGTGGAGATCTTGGCGCGGGGAAGACTCATTTCTCTCAAGGCCTTGCTGCTGGGTTAGGCTTCCCTGGTCGAGTGACAAGCCCTACGTTTTCGTTAGTGCATGAATACCGTGGAGGGAGGCTCCCCGTTTTCCACTTTGATTTCTACCGCATGGATGACCCAGAGGAAGTCATCAGAATTGGTTGGGATGATTTTCTCGATGAAGAAGGAGTAGTCATCGTAGAGTGGCCAGATAAATTTCCAGAGCTGCTGCCACCTAGCACTCAATGGCTCAAAATCACCCACGAGGGCGAGCGGCGTCATATTTCCTACATTCAAGATTCCAAACCGTAGCTGATGCAGTAGTCTCTGCCGCGTGCGACTCAAACTTACCATCGCTTATGACGGCAGGCCGTTTGCAGGCTGGGCTACACAACCTAACGGAAACACGATCCAGGATCTCATCGAGACCGCCATCGTGAATGTTGGCAAGTCCTCTGAAGTTCGTATTCACGGCTCAGGCAGGACGGATGCCGGAGTGCACGCAGCAGGGCAAATTGCTCACTTTGATGCTCCAGATGGCTTGCAGATGAATCCATACAACTGGGTGCCAGCACTCAACACCAAGCTACCAGCCACCGTCCGCATTCTCGATTGCCAAGAAGTGGCTGAAGATTTTCATGCACGCTTCAGTGCGCGCGCTAAAACCTACACCTATGATCTCTGCCTAAGCCCCGTGTTGCCACCATTACTGGCTGGGCTAGCATGGCATTTACCAAGGCAGCTTGATCCAGAAACTTTAGCCGCAGCCCTCCAGCTCTACCTAGGAGAGCACAACTTCCAAGCATTCTCAGCCAAGCGAGGAAACGAGACGGAGGAAACCGACTACTCACGCACCATTACTGAATCCTCCCTAACAACTACGGACACCGGCTACCGGATCACGTTTCAAGGAAATGGATTCCTCTACAAAATGGTAAGAATCCTAACAGGAACCGCCGTACAAGCAGCGCAAGGGAGAATGAGGCTCGATGAAGTCTCCGCACTCCTCGATCAAGCAGACGGACTACCTCATGGCCGATCCCGCCACTGCGCACCCGCTGATGGGCTAGTGCTCTCACAAGTGGAATATCCGCCCACAAAATAATCCCCGCAGGTAGAGTGAGGTGGTCTCGTTTTTGTAGCCAGTAAAAAGTGAGTTTTATTGATGCTTT
>JBMYYO010000064.1:0-16411 GCA_049609505.1 Akkermansiaceae bacterium
GAGCGGGGGGTCAGCCCCTCGCTTTTCATTTTGGTAGAAGAACAACTTTTATCACCCCCGAACAACCCAACAACACCATGGATCCCATTATCACACCAATCGCAGGCCTCGTAGGTCTTGGTATCGCTTTTGTCATTCTTGCCGCCATTCTCAAGCGCTCAGGCGGTGAAGGAAAGGTGAAGGAAATAGCAGACCAAATCCACAAAGGGGCCATGGTCTTCATGAAGCGTGAGTTTGTTCTCATCTCATTTTTTGCTCTTATCATTGGAGCTCTTTTGTTTTTCTTCCAGAAAGCAGACTACGGCAAGCAGCAGTCTCTAGCGTTTTTTCTAGGTTGCCTAGCCTCTTCCTTTTCTGGGTTTGTTGGTATGTTCACCGCTACCCGCGCAAACGTCCGCACAACTCTTGCTGCTCGTGACAATGGTCAGGCAGATGCTCTGGGGGTTGCCTTCTTTGGTGGATCAGTCATGGGACTTACCGTGGCATCAATGGGTCTAATCGGTCTTGGTGGACTTTATTACTACTATCAGGTTGTTAATCCTACTGAGCACCTTGCGGAGATTCTTGAAGGATTTGCCATGGGCGCATCACTCGTTGCTCTCTTCTACCGTGTTGGTGGTGGTATCTTCACCAAGGCGGCTGACGTGGGTGCAGACCTCGTTGGAAAAGTAGAAGCTGGCATTCCTGAGGATGACCCACGCAACCCTGGTGTGATTGCTGATAACGTAGGTGATAACGTAGGTGACGTTGCAGGCATGGGCTCAGATATTTTTGAATCATACTGTGGCGCTCAGATCGCTACTGTTGCTATTGCTGGTGCTATGGCGGCCAATGCCCCTGAAGCTCTCGGTGCCACCAAAGAAGTGCTCATGCAACTTCCACTAGGCCTAACAACAATGGGACTTCTCTGCTCCATTCTCGGCATCTTACTTGTAAAAATCATGTCCGGCAAGGACCCTGCCAGCGCGCTGCGCATTGGAACCATCGGAGCTGCTATCATTTTCATCGCTGGTTCATTTGGATTATGCCACTTCCTTGGCGTAAGCAGCAGCCTTGCAGCCGCCGTTCTCTGCGGTGCTGTTGGAGGTATCATCATCGGGCTTGTCACCGAGTATTACACGGGTGGAAAGCCAGTGCGTGACATCGCCAAATCAGGCGAAACAGGAGTCGCTACGGTGATGATTTCTGGCTTAGCCGTTGGCCTCAAATCCGTTGCCATCCCGCTACTTACTCTGGCCGCCACCATTTTCGTTTCCTATGAATTCGCTGGTCTCTACGGTGTTGGTCTTGCTGCCGTTGGCATGCTAGGAACTGTCGGCATCACCATGGCCATCGATGCCTACGGTCCTGTAGCAGACAATGCAGGAGGCATTGCCGAGATGTGCTCCATGGGCGAAGATACCCGCAAGATCACTGACGGGCTTGACGCAGTAGGAAACACCACCGCCGCTATCGGAAAAGGGTTTGCTATCGGTGCCGCTGGTCTCGCAGCTCTGGCTCTCATCACCGCCTTTATTAAGAAATCTGGCGTAGGCGTTGACTTCAGCTTCAACGATGAAAAAGTGCTTCGCACCTTCTTCGTGGGTCTATTCATTGGAGGGGTGATCCCCTTCCTGAACGGAGCCATCACCATGAATGCCGTGGGAAGTGCTGCCTTCGATATGATTAATGAAATCCGCCGCCAGTTCCGCGAGATTCCTGGTTTGCTAGAAGGAACAGGCACTCCTGACTCAGAAAAGTGTGTGGACATTGCTACACGCGCGGCCACCAAGCGTATGATCATGCCAGCTGTTCTTGCTGTTGGCACTCCCATCGCTGTTGGCTTTGGTTTCAACCTCTCTGGTGACAACGTGGGAGCCATTGCTCTCACTGGAACCCTCTGTGGCGCCCTCCTCGGATGTATCCTGATGGCCCTCTTTATGTCCAACGCAGGCGGAGCTTGGGACAACGCTAAAAAATACGTAGAAGAAGGTCACAATGGAGGAAAGAACTCCGAGACCCACAAAGGGTGCGTGGTTGGTGACACAGTTGGAGATCCTTTCAAGGACACCTCTGGCCCGTCCATGAACATCCTAATCAACGTAATGTCGATTGTTAGTCTTGTCATTGCTCCACTTTTGTAGGATATTAGGGGCAGTTAACTAACTTTATGTCATCTGCCGTGTCCACATCTGACGATTCACCCCCAACTCGTCACAAGCTTAGCATTGAACAGCGCGCCCGCTCCGTTCCCTATAAGCGGCCGTTTGTCATAGCCATTATTAGCACGCTGATTTTTTATCTCTCGATCATAGCACTGGCGACTTGTGCTATAACGTTCTTGTTTGTATCGCCTGATTTCAAACGAAGCGCGGCTTATGCAATGGTAGGAATGCTCCCTGCTTGCGCATTTTTTTGGACTATTGCCTACTTTAAGCGGCGGAAGGCATCATGCCCACTCTGCAAATGCACCCCCTTCCTCGATAACCTTGCTCACAAGCATCAAAAGGCCATCAAGCTACGCCCCCTCAACTATGGAACCACCGCTGTTCTTAATGTGGTCTGCACCCAACGCTGGCGCTGCATGTATTGCGGCACTCCGTTTGACATCCTCAAAGACAAACAGCACCGTGAGTTCCCTTCCGATAAAGGGTCTGAGGAAACGACAAAAGACTGAGGATTCACAACCGCGCAAACCCTCAGCCTAACAGTTGGTAATTGATGCAGGGCGAGCTAGAACGAGTAACTCAAACTCACACCTCCGAGAAATAGGTCCTCGCTGTTGATTGCGCCGAACTCATTGCTCAAGTTACCACTCGCTGCTACGTATTTGAGATAAGGTGTTAGAGTCACCCCCTCAGCGATCTCCCACGGCATGTCAACCTTCACAAACCAGTGGTTGAATCCATCTAACATTGTGCCATCTACGTCTGGGTTATAATTGAAACTCCATGCCGCGCCAACAGACAGATCAATTTTCCAGCAAGGATTCACCTCGATACCTCGGCTGACCTCTAGCTCTAGGTAGCCTCCATCAATCTCATCAATGTCCTCAAAGTAAGTCAGCGAAACACCCGTCCCACAAGGAAGCTCAGTCGCTAGACCCAAATAAACTTCATTGGTATTGCTAGAGCTATCACCAGGGAACGCATAGTAGGTATAGCCCGCGCTCAATTCAAATTTGCCGAAGGTTTTACTGAGTCCAAAGTAGTAATCAAGCTCATCAAAGTTCCCCCCACCGTTGCCATTGGTATCGGCATACCACAGCCCAGCCGTAAACGTCACCCCTCCTCCAAGTTTGGTTGAGATATCGACGCCAGCGTCAAAAAGATTATCTCCAAAATCAACTCCTCGGAACTCGTAGATCGAGTGAAAACCGGTGTGGATCTCGGTATCAATTCCAGCTTGCGAAGGTGCTGTAGCAATCACAGCACCGCTTATCATTAGGGAATAAATGGTATATTTCATAAGTCACCTACTTTGAAAGCAACCAGCGTGCCAAATCCTCAGCATGCCACATTATCCACCCCCGCTCACCGCCCAAAAAGCAAAAAAGCCGGGATCTCTTGAAGAGACCCCGGCTCCCTTTGTGTGTGTGCTGTAATCGCGCTCTCAGCGCCATATCCACACTAAGCTTCCCAGTTGTAGGCTTCCTCTCCGTGCTCGGCCCGGTCAAGCCCTCCGTGCTCGGTGTCTTCAGACACCCGCAAACCACGGCAGACTACCTTGGCAATAAAGAGGGCGATGGCAGCTGCGGCTGCGCTCCAAACAACGGTTAATAGAATACTTTTCCCCTGCACGATGACTTGTCCAACACTACCACTGCCATCGCGGATAAACCACCCCGTCAGCAAGGCACCTACGATACCGCCAATCCCGTGCACTCCAAAAACATCCAAGCTATCGTCATACCCCAAGGCGTGCTTCAACTTCGTAGCAGCAAAGTAGCACACTAGGCTTGAAAGAGCACCGATCACGATGGAGCCCATAACATCCGCTGAGCCAGCAGCTGGAGTAATAGCAACCAGCCCTGCCACAGCACCAGTAGCGGCACCCACGGCGGTTGGCTTCTTAGCTATGAGCCACTCTAGCCCCACCCAAACCACAATGGCGGCAGCAGCAGCAATCTGAGTCACGAGCATCGCCATACCCGCCCCGCTATCCGCGGCCAGCTGGCTACCTGCATTAAACCCAAACCAACCAACCCAAAGTAGGGCAGCGCCAATTAAAACGTAAGGCACATTGTGAGGCACGAGTGCTGGGCCCGGGTATCCTTTGCGCTTGCCGATAAAAATACATGCCACCAGACCTGCCACACCAGCATTGATGTGCACCACGTTGCCGCCGGCAAAATCGATAGCGCCCCAGCTGTGCAGCAAGCCAGGTGCAGCATCATTGGTATTCCAAACCATGTGCCACATCGGCAAGTATGAAGTCACCGTCCAGATCACGGTGAACACCAACATCGCTGAAAACTTCATCCGCTCGGTAAACGCCCCGATAATAATCGCCGGGCTGATAATAATAAACGTCATCTGAAACATCACATAAACACTCTCAGGAATAGTTCCCGATTCTAAAATCCCCCCCACTCCGTCATTTACCGATGTGATGTGCTTGAGAAACAACTTAGAGCTATCCCAGCCGATGATTCCGCCTTGGGTATCACCCGTTGCCACCGCGTAGCCAAAAACCACCCAGAGAAGCGACATCACACCGGCCATGGCAAAGCACTGCACAAAGATGCTCAGCACGTTTTTACTACGCACCAGACCACCGTAGAACAAGGCCAAGCCAGGGAGACACATCATTAGTACCAGCAGAGCTGAAACCAACATCCACGCCGTGTCTCCAGAGTTCAAGTCCGCATCCCCTCCTGCCATTGCTGGCTGAGAAAGTAAAAGAGCACCGAGCAGCAGCCCCATCAGCCCACGTAGCGGCTTCATCGTTGTTTTTTTCAATATGGTTATCATTGTTGTGAGTGTTCACAACGACGTAAAGCAACCTGCGTGCCAACTTCTCTTGAGAATGGTTCACACCATGTTTTAAGGGCAATCAAACTAGGAGGTGGAAGTTGAGTAAATAGCTCTAGCCGTTATGGAATCAATAATCTGTAGCAAGTAGCAGGTAGCGCGTAGCCGCAAGCGTGTGGTCAAGTTTCTTGCTTTGATCGCGCTATTTCCGCTACCTGCTACCTGCGACTTAATCCCCCCCTTATTAATCCCCCCTTATATCACCATGTCTTCGCTGGTTCATCCTTAGCTTGACCGCTCTGACCATATTTTAAGGAAAAACATCTTGCCAATCTCTCAGTGCTACGATACTTCCCCTCCGCGCTTGCCTCCCACGGCAGGTACTATGGAGAGCTTCATCTGGATCTCTCAAGGAATAAAAAAGGGGCATTAGCTCAGTTGGTAGAGCACCTGCATGGCATGCAGGGGGTCAGCGGTTCGAATCCGCTATGCTCCATTTCCCTTTTCACGACTTCAGCTCTCCGTCTCCCCCTTAATCTTACCGCACCAATCTCATCCGCACCGCCGACTCCGGGCGGTTTTTTTATCCCCTCATCTTTCAATCATCATGGCTATCGAAGGTAAAGAACTCGCAATCGCATGCGCTCGCGCTGCGGAGGACATTCAGGCTGAAAACATCCAGGTGCTCGATCTCACAGGCGTGTCTTCACTGACTGACTTCATGGTGGTGTGCTCAGGCACGTCACTGCCTCACCTGCGGGCGGTGATGCGTGATATTGATAAAGAAGTTTCTGCCAAGTTCGGTGTTGATCCCGTCAGCTCGGAAGGCAATGCCGATTCCCGCTGGGTGGTGTTAGACTACATTGATGTCATGGTTCACATCATGCATGATGACATGCGTAGCCTCTACGGGCTGGAAGACCTCTGGGCCGATGGCAAGGAGGTGAACTTTCAGGAAGTCTCCGATGAGGGAACTTCTGGCGAGTAGGGAAACTTTTCCCTCGTTAACGCTTGGAAACAAAAAATCCAAAACGAAATCAGCCCCCAGCTGAGGCCGAGCACTACCCCGAAGTCAATAATACCGCGCCATGGTTGCGGGCAGAAAGAAACCAGGATCACTAAGCCGATGATACCAAGCGTAAGGACAATGGCGGTGATTTGTGTTTTTTTGTTCGCATGGAAGTAACCCATACAAAACAATGGCGCTAACAAACTACGAACGGCATTAGGTTTATCCCTGAGATAACGAACCCGAGCCGCCGTGCGAGGTGAGAATTTCTTCTGAAATCCTCGGTATCCCTCACCGACCATCATAAAGAGAGCAAATACAACGAGCGCAATCCATTGGATTGTGTTCATGCCCATCTCAAATGCCTCCACCGCACGTGGCGCAAGGCGGGTGATAGCACTAAGCAGCAGGGCACTCACGCCAATAGCGCCCCATAGAGCTGCAATGATATTCATGGAGGAAAGGTAAAAGAAACTCTACTTCATGCGGTAATAACCATCGCGGTTATAGAGGAAGTAGCAGTCCTTAGGAGTAAGGCGTGGAAGAAACATACATGGCTTCCCCTTCTCATCCGTTGTCTCTTGAAGCCCGTGTGCCGTCTTTGCAGCAGCGGGCTTGGCGGTGTCTGGGTTCTTTAGGAGTGACGTTTCATGGATACGCTTCACGATGTGATCCACCCATTTGAGCTTCTGTGCCTCGGTGCCGAACTCTGTCCAGTCACCTGATGTGGATTTGGCATACATTTTTTTGATAAACTCATCAGTGGTGATCCCCATTTTTTTTGCTAGTGGGCCAGCAAGGCGTTTCCACCACTGCTCGGATTCTTGGAACATTTCTTTCTGCTCGGTTAGATTGAGCTGCGCAAACATGAGAGTGGAGCTGATCTGGTGATGCAGGATCACAGCGTTCGGATAGGCGTAGGATTTCTCCGCCAAGGTGCAGATGGAGGCAGCCATGGATGCGGCAAAGGACTTCACCACCACGTAAACGGGAGCACTGCTGCCCTCCATGGATTTGAGAATACGGTAACCAGCCATCACTGAGCCACCGGGTGAGGCATCAATGACGATAAAGATCGGGTTCTTTGCATCCTTATTGTTGTAGTAGTTGATACGCGATGTGATGTGATCAGCGGTCGCCATTGTGACTGGACCGTTCATAGAAATACGGCGGTCAGAAATAACGAGAGTGCCGTCATCCTTGAGTGGATCCTCCAGGTAAACAGGCTTGGCATTGGCGTAGGCATCACGCTTCTTTTCTGTTTCGAGCGCGATGATTTCAGCCTCAAGCTTAGCCGTCCTTGTCCCCCACTCAGCTTGTTGGATCTTGAGATCACTTGCGGCCTTGGATGCCTTGGCTTTAGCCATCTCTGCTGCGCGTGAGATTTTTTTGATCTCAGCGGCAAACTTTACATCCTCTGCTTGCTCAGCTTTGGCGCGTTTCAGCTCAGCCAATGCCAATTCCTCGGTGAGGGCTTCTTTTTCTAATTTTAACCGAGCTACGCGGGAGCGGATCTCGGCTAGTTCTTTCTTGAGCTTCTCTGCTTGCAGCGCATTGGCTGAAGCTAGAGCGGCCTGCTCTTTCTCCATTGCAGTAGGCTCAGATGCTGGAGCCGCTGGGCTAGCTTCATTCTGCGCGTTTACACTTCCCGCAGTGAGCGAGATCATCATCAGAGGAATCAGTGGTGTTTTCATGGTTAGTTGATAGAAATCGGTTATAGTTATAGAACAGTTATAGAAGGTGATTAGGATTTTTTACCGGTCTTTTTAGCCGCCTTCTTGGCTGTTTTTTTGGCAGCTTTTTTAGCGGCCTTCTTGGCTGGTTTCTTGGTAATGATCGTCTCTTTTTTGGCGGCTTCTTTTTTAGCGGCTTTCTTAGCGGCAAGCTCGGCTGCCTTATCATCCGCTGCGTCTTGTTGCTCGATGCTGCCTGTGCCAAGGATAAAGGCTAGATCATCCATGGCGAGGCTGCTGGCAAATCCTTCATCACCTAACACATTGGTAACGAGTTGGGTTTTCTGGTGCTGCAGAATGCGGATTTTCTCCTCCACTGTCTCACGTGTGAGCAGGCGGTAGGCGATCACTTTATTCTTCTGCCCGATACGGTGAGTCCGGTCAATCGCCTGGTTTTCCACCGCTGGGTTCCACCATGGATCATAGAGGATCACGTAGGAAGCGGAGGTGAGGTTTAGACCCGCGCCACCAGCTTTGAGTGATAGCAGGAAGACGGATGCATCCTTGGTGGTCTGGAAACTTTCGATCTCGCCTTTGCGGTCTTTTGTTTGCCCTGTCAGATAGTGGAACGGGCGGCTCTCAACTTCAAGGCGGGCCTTGATAATATCTAACATCGAGACGAACTGAGAGAACACTAACACCTTGTGACCCTCCTCGCGGAGCTGATCGAGTAGGTAGAAGAGCGCATTCATCTTAGCACTTTCTTCCTTGAGGAACTTAGGATCAATCAGGCCTGGGTGACAGCAGATCTGACGCAGGCGCATGAGGCCTTGCAGGATGGCGAAGGAGTTCTTCTTCACCGCTTCATCAGATTCAAAACCTAACAGAGCTTTCTGAATACGCTTGAGCTCAGCTTTGTACATCTCATCCTGCACGGGCTCCATCTCGGCGAAGACTTCTTCCTCGGTCCGAGGTGGTAGGTCTTTGGCGACTTGAAGTTTCGTCCGGCGGAGGAGGAATGGGCGCAGGCGCTGAGCTAGGCGGCTCTGCGCACTGGGGTCCTTGCGTTTATCAAAGCGTTTCTTAAAGTAGGCGCGGCTACCAAGGACACCGGGCATGGCAAATGCCATTAGCGACCACATGTCCATGAGGCGGTTCTCGATCGGTGTGCCAGTTAGAACGAGGCGGTTCTGGCAGTTCAGATCGCGAGCCGCTTTGGCAGCTTTAGAATCTGGGTTCTTAATCTGCTGACCTTCATCAAGGATAACGGTGAGCCATTTGATTTTCGCCAATTCCTCACCACAGAGGCGGAGTTGAGCGTAGTTTAGAACAAAGAGATCAACATCTTTTTCAATGGTCGGGATGTGGAGATCATCACGAGTGCGGAGAACCTTCACGCGGATTTCTGGTGCGAACTTTTCCGTCTCAGAATGCCAAACGTCGATCACTGATTTCGGGCAAACCACAAGAGATGGTGCCACCTTGTCCATGCCGCCTTTTTCCTTAGCGGTTTCTTCACGAAGCCAGAGGAGGTAGGTGATGGACTGAATGGTTTTACCAAGTCCCATGTCATCGGCAAGTAGTCCACCAAAGCGGTTCGTTGCAAGGTAGGCGAGGAATCGGAAACCATCCACCTGGTATGGGCGGAGGGTGGCGTTGAGGCCTTTTGGCACGGGTGCGTTAACCTCAAGCTGGATGTCACGGGCGCGATCCTTAATGCGTTTCCAAGCTTTCGGGTCAAAGACTTCCGCCGCCTTAGGATCGGCAAGCTGAAGCGCGTGCATCCGGTGAGTTTCACCAGTGAGGTCAAAGGGATCAAGGCCGAGACGAGTGACGGCATCCCGTTGGTCGTCATCAAGTTTAATCTCTAGGCGCATCCAGCCGCCATCGTCCATGCGGACGTAGCCACCACGAGCGGCGACGAGAGAGCGGATTTGCGCATTGGTGAGAGTAACGCCTTCCACATCAATGACGATGCGGAGGTCAAACCAATCGATTTCCTGGTTCACCACTTCAAAGCGAATGGCTGCGGTAACGGGGTCAGCGAGGAGGGTTTGTAGTTTTCCGTCGAGTTCTTTGACGAGGGACTCGGGAAGATTAGCAGCCCACTCGGAGAATTTCTCAGGGAACAGCTTGGTCACACGGGACTTAAAGGCATCCAGTTTCTCATCATAAGTGAGCCCCATTTCAGCCAGCAGGCCAGGCACTGGGTAGAGCGCTTCACGCGCAAAGCGTAAGAGCTGCTTGCCCTTGACTGGCTGCTGCTCGACGAGTTCCCACTCGTCTTTGATGCGCTTTTCCTCGCGGCGTTCTTGTTTCTCCAGAGCGCGCACATCGATGACGAGGTGTTCTGTTTCCGCCGCTGTTAGACCCTGCTCGATCTTCATCTTGAAGCGCGGGTAGAGATCCAGATCGGTGACTCGTTTCTTGAGGGAGGCAGGAAGGCTAGCTCCAATCTTACGGAGAAACTCGACGCCTTCTAGGCTCTCAATCACGTCTTTTGGAATGTGGTAGCGCGGCTGGATATCAGTATCTGACAGCCAGCGTGGAGGACCAGGGAAAACTGTCTCATCCGATTGATAGAGAACTTCGCGGCCAGGCAACAACCTAACAGAGTGGGTAACGTGTTCACCCTCGGCTGTGACTAACTGAAGGGCAAAGGACTCAGGCGCATAGGGATCATCCTCGCAGACCCAGCTAAGGGGACGATCTACAACCTTAAATTCACGTTCGTCCAAGTTCACAACGTGTCCCGCCAAGGCTGGCTGGCGGAAGATTTGGTTCATAAACTGACAGGACGCCTCTTGATCAAGATCGAGACGTGCATCGTTTTCTTTTCCGTAGAATTTGAGAAACTGCTCCCAGATCAATTGACTGGAAGAATCCATGCGCATAGCAGAGTCCGCAGCGAGGGCTACGAAGCGATCAATGTCATTTTTCTCGCGCAGTGGCGTCCACTCGTTATTGGATTCTTGGAACTCTACACGAGCCTCGTTGATGGTGGAAAGCAAGCGGAAAGCAACGCTCACTGGCTTATCGATCGGCGGGCGCTCATTGACGCTTTCAATACGCTCATACCACTCTGAAACCTCACGCTCCCGCTCCCACTCTTGCATTTTCTTCTGCACTGCATTGAGGTCAGTGATGGCATCAAGGAACTCAGGGTAGGGAAGTTTCTTCTTGTAGAACGCGTAGGCTAAGTAGTTCCAGAATTCGAGAATATCGCCAGGAGGCATCGGCCATAGTTCAAGCGGCTCATAACTAACAATTTCCCAGCGAGGATTGAGGCGCACCATGTCGTGATCGTGAATTTCACCTTCGATCACGTAGCGACGGTATCTTTTTTCAACCTTAGTAACAAACGCAGCTTCTTTATCATCAAGCTCGCGATCAAGCTGCTCTTCGATCACGTCAATAATTGGCGTGTCATCGAACTCATTAGGGCTCTCAGGCAGATCCTCACCCCGGTGCATACGCTCCATCATAGTGGCATACATACAGGCACCGGCGATGACTTCATCCTCTGCCGTGCAGCTACCAAACCAGCGGTTCCCTTGCAAACGCAAGCTCGTGCGGAACACCCCTGTGGAATCTTCCACTCGGCCTTGAATGAATAAGTGGTTTCCGAAAATCTGGGTCACCATCCCTTCTTGTTGAAGGGACTCTCCGCGCTGGCGGGATTTTTCGGGGAAGCTATTGAGGAAGTTCAGGGTCGCTCTATCTGGATTCATCTCTCGTTTGAATGGGTCAAATTATAAAAAATTGAACACCTTTATGGGAGGTATGAATCACGATCTAACTTGAACCGTCATGCCTACCCGCAAAGGCGGGTTGCCATTTTATAGCGGGTTTTTAAAAACACGCAATAAAAAGAGTAAAAGAAAATCATACTCTTGTATGAGATTCTAACCAGGCAAGGTAGGGCTCCGTTCCCGCCTCTACCGGAAGGGCTATAATTTCAGGTGTCTCATAGGAATGAAGGACTGCTAGATCACGCTGCAATCGGGGAAACGCAGCGCGGGTTGTCTTCATCAGGACCAACACTTCAGACTCCTGGCAAAGCTTCCCTTTCCACCGATAGATGGATTCCACGGCCGGGAGCAAAGTTACGCAGGCTGCGTGTTGCCTTTCTACCAATTGTGTGCCAATCTGTCGCGCCTCCTCCCGATTGGGAAAGGTGCATAATATCACTAATGCCTCTGTCATGATGACCAGCGTAGGTGATCGCCCAAAGAACTCAAACCCTTCCTCCTTCACTTCCACCACCCCGCATGAAACCTGGATTTCTTGACAAACTCATCGCCCGCCTCGATCAGGTAGAGCCTGATGAAGTGCAGCGGCTTGTGATGCGCTTAGTGCGCGAGAAAGGTTTCCTTGAGAGCGTCTTCGAGGCACTACAAGAAGGCGTTCTGGTGCTGGACCCCGATGGCCAAATCACCTATATCAACGATGCCGCATCTCGGATCTTTGGCATCAATGCATCTCAGTGCACGGGGCAAAATTTATCACAAACTGTCCGCGGGTTGGACTGGAGCCAACTTGCTGATCCCAGCCGCATCGTCAGCAGAGACATGGAAATTTTCTACCCTGAGAATAGGCATCTGAACTTTTACCTATCGCCAATGCGTGGAGAGGTCGAGGATGACGATCGTTTACTCGGCTTTGTCATGCTTATCAGAGACACTACTCTATCACGCAAAGAAGCGGAGGAAACTGCCGAGAGTGAGCAACTTAACGCCCTAACACTCCTTGCCGCCGGTGTTGCCCATGAGATTGGAAACCCACTGAACTCGATGGATATCCACCTCCAATTGTTAGAGCGGAAAATGGGCCAACTCTCGGCACCTGCGCAGAAGGAAATCCAAAGCCACCTGCACACGGCACAGCAAGAAATCCGCAGACTCGACGGCATCCTCAAGCAGTTCCTCCAAGCCGTTCGCCCTACCACCCCCGAGCGGGAGCCTCTGATTTGGCATGACTTGCTGCGTGAAACGTTGTCACTGTTAGAGCCAGAACTCAAGGAGAGAAACGTCAGCGTCTCCCTCGATCTTGCCGACACTATCCCTCTGTTAGATCTTGATGCCAATCAGATGAAACAGGCGCTTTTCAATTTGATTAAAAATGCCTTCCAAGCTCTCCCTGCTAGCGGTGGCAGAATTGACATCAGCACCCGCGTCACGGACTATGAAGTAACGCTTGTCGTTCACGATTACGGTAGCGGCATTCCTCCTGAAATGATGGGCTCTATTTTTGAACCTTACCACAGCCAAAAAGAATCAGGCACGGGACTCGGACTACTGATTGTCCGCCGGATCATGCGGGAACACGGCGGCGATATCGGCATCGTCAGTAAGGAGGGAGAAGGCACTGTCGTCACACTTTCCATCCCCCGTATTGATCAACGTGTGCGCATGCTGGAAACAAACCCAAACTCCGTGATCGAAGTAGAATCCACATCTCCCTGACGCCATGACATTCCCCACCCTACTCATTGTTGACGATGAAAAGTCCACTCGCGATGGTTTGCGAATGGCTCTTGAAGAGCAATTTGATTGCTACGTAGCCGCGGACATCAAAGAAGCGTCTAGCATCTTACAGAGCGAACCCATTGACCTCATGCTCACCGACCTCCGTCTAGGCGGAGACAACGGCATGGACTTGCTCGATCACACGCTAACACTCCCCCACCCTCCAGTTTCCATCATGATGACTGCTTACGGTTCCGTGGATACTGCCGTAGAAGCCATGCGCCGAGGAGCATGGAACTTCGTCACCAAACCCCTCAACCTAGATGAAGTTGAACTGCTGCTCAAGCGCGCCTTGCGCAGTAGGTCGTTAGAAAAAAACAATGTCCGGTTAGAAACCGAAAACCAAGAACTACGCAAGAGCACAGGCAAGGAAACCTCAGGCCTTGATCGACTCATCGGTAAGTCTGGCGAGATGCAGAAGGTTTGCGAACTGGTAACACAAGTAGCGCCCACACGGGCCACAGTTCTGATCGAGGGGGAAAGCGGCACGGGAAAAGAACTAGTAGCTCACGCCATTCACCAGCTCAGCGGGCGCCCTAAGGACAAATTACTTGTCGTCAACTGCGCAGCGCTATCGCCCCAACTGCTAGAAAGCGAGCTTTTTGGCCACGAAAAAGGAGCATTCACAGGAGCCACGCAGAGGCGCGTTGGTAGATTCGAGCAAGCTGATGGCGGCACTCTTTTTCTCGATGAAATTGGGGAAATCGACGCCTCCACTCAGGTAAAACTCCTCCGCGTCCTCAGTGAGAGAACCTTCGAGCGGGTGGGCGCAAACAAACCCATCACAGTGGACGTGCGCATCGTCGCAGCCACCAATAAAAACCTCCGCCAATTAGTCGCAAAAGGAGAATTCAGGGATGATCTCTTCTTCAGACTCAATGTTGTCAGCATCCCCATGCCCCCCTTGCGGACGCGCGCAGAGGATATAGTACTGCTCACAAGTGTCTTTCTCAAGGAGTTTGCCGCGGAGAACAATAAGCCCACAAAGTTTCTCACTGATGAAGCGCTCAACCTCTTACGGCAATATCAATGGCCAGGAAACGTGCGCGAGCTCCGCACAGCCATCGAGCACGGAGTAGTGATGAGCAACGCAGAAGTCATTGGCATAGAACACCTACCGAAGTTTCAAGACGACCCATCTCCATCCCCTGCCCCCATCATTTCAGCAAAACATGTAGAAAAGCAGGAAAAGCCGCTTGCCTCAGAGCATGAATTCAACTTGCATGTGCAGGAAATGCACACCATCCAGCAGGCACTCCAATTCACGGAGGGCAATCGCACGGAAGCGGCTCGCCTATTAGGCATCAGCCGACGCACTCTCCAAAGAAAACTCAAAGACTCCTAAGCGTCTCCCAAAAGACTCATAGCGCAACACAACACAACAACCCTACCCATGCCCGATCCAGGTTCCTCCTATAACGCAGCTAAGCTCGTCCGACGCTCGCTCTTTTTTGTCCTCCTTGTCAGCCTGTCTGTCGTATCTCTCTTTGTCACCTTTTCAGGACTCAGCTCCCCACGCGGAATGGAGCAAGCCCAGGTAGGACGGGAGATCAGCCGAGGAAACGGCTACGTCACCAAAGTAGCACGCCCCGCTGCAATCATGCAGATGCATAAGGCCAAGGAAGGGAAATACCCACGGCTAGATGCACTCCCTGAGACCTACCACGCGCCGCTGAATTGCTTCACCTACGCAGCAGCTCTCAAGCTAGCCGATGCAGGAAACGAAAAACGCTGGAGAATGCCTCAGAAGTCTAACATCTATAAGTTAGACCGCGTCATTGCAGCCCTCTGCACGATCTTTTTCCTCATATCCATCGGCGTGAACTACTTACTCGTTTCCCGCATCTTTGATCAGACCATCGCCTCAGTCATGGCCATCTTGATGCTCTTCTGCGAACTAATGTGGAAGTTCACTCACACGGGCCTCCCTCAAATGCTCATGCTCATGCTCTTTTCATGCGCCATGTTCTTCCTCTGGAGAGCCATTGAGAACAGTGAGGAAAACCGCCCCGCGCTCGGCACCATTATAGCTTCCGGCATCTTCATGTGCCTACTTGTACTCTCTCACTGGCTCGCCGTGTGGGTTTACATCGGATTCGTTATCTTTGCCGCGTTCTACTTCAAACCTCGCGGTGTCATCGCCGCCCTACTGCTCGGCCTCCTCGCCATCTTCGTCATACCAGTAGTCGCCCTCCTCTACTACGGCCCCACAAACAGCTTCCTCGGCTCAGCATTTTACGCAATCTATAACGGCCTCGGTTTCTCAGAAGACTCCATCATGCGCAGCCTGACTCCTGAGAATGAAGAACTCGCCATTCAAGGCCTAATCCTAAACATCCTACGCACCACACTACTTCAGATTACTGATCTCTTACGTAACTTTGGAAACATCCTGGTCGCACCACTATTCTTCCTCGCCCTCCTGCACCCATTCAAACGCGCCACCCTAGCGCACTTCCGCTGGGCTATCCTCCTTATGTGGGTCTTTGCCGCTCTCGGCATGTCAATCTACGGCATACGTGAAGCATTAGAGCCAAACCAAATCCACATCCTATTCGCGCCACTCATGACTGCCTATGGATTAGCCATTGTTTCCATTCTCTGGAGCAGGCTCAATATCCCTAACTCCCTCTACGCCCTGAGACACGCCCACCTCATTGCGATCGTCATCATCAGTGCCGGCCCAATGCTACTCTCCCTTCCCCAAGAAATAACCCAAGGAATACGCAGTCAAAAACGAGGCGGCATGGTGCAATGGCCACCCTACTTCCCTGCCGCATTTAACCGCACCCTAGCAGACAATACCTCATCCAAGGACATCATCATCAGTGATACCCCATGGGCTGTGGCTTGGTACGCAGACCGCGTAGCCGTCTGGCTGCCTCAAAACCTTGAGAGCATCGAAAAAGTAGAAAAAATTGCCGCCGATCAACAAACCCCCGTCAGCGGCATCACCATCTCCCCCTACTCATTCAGCCAAGCGCCTATCTACGATAACGCAAAACCCGGCAGCAGCTACGGTGATCTCTTCCCCCTCGTCTATGACTCATGGGCCAAGTTCGGCACCAACGCCAACTTGCACTTCATCGATATGCACCCTAAGTTCAAACCCCTCTCCCAACGCTACGAAAACAAACACCCCCTCTTCAGCTACGGCTGGCTGATGTTCTACTCAAAAAGACCCATCGTCCGCCCTGAGGAATAAGCCAACCCACGCACCCTATGGCTGCCGCCAAAAAAAAATCACCC
>JBMYYO010000065.1:0-16226 GCA_049609505.1 Akkermansiaceae bacterium
CCTGATGGCGGTAGATTTCCGTAAGGTGCTTTCGAAATTCACCTCGGGCGATGAATCTAGCTCTGCGCTGGGTGAGTTCTACTGTCTGCCGATTTTCACCTGTGCAGGACTGATGTGGATGGCATCCGCCACCAACCTTGTTTCTACTTTCGTGGCTCTTGAGCTAGTAACCATCTCCTTCTACGTGATGGTCGCCTTCATGCGCCGCAATGTGGGTTCTCTGGAAGCGGGTGTGAAGTATCTGATCCTCGGCGCACTCTCCACTGGATTCCTGGTCTATGGGATCGCATGGATTTATGGAACGATGGGCACTAGCTTCAACGACTTTGGTATTACCTTGTTCCCTGACCCTGTTCTTTATCTCCAAGAACGCTCGGCCGTTCCTGTGCTGTTTGGCATTGCTCTGATTCTTATTGCCATGGGTTTCAAAGTGGGTGCAGCTCCGATGCAGCTCTGGATTCCTGACGTTTACCAAGGTGCGCCAACGCCCATTACCGCCTACTTGTCCGTGGCTTCCAAAGCGGCTGGATTTGTGGTTCTCTGGAAAATTATCGGGCCGTTCCTCAATTGGGAAGTCACAGCTTACCACGTCAGCTTCATGGTTGCAATCATGGCTGGTGCGTCCTTGCTGTATGGAAACTTGGCGGCTCTTGGTCAGGGGAACTTTAAGCGGCTACTCGCCTACTCATCCATCGCTCACGCGGGTTTTCTGCTGATGGGGATTGCTGCTAATGATTTTAATTCTGTTAGTTTCTACCTTGGCACTTATTTGCTGATGACCTTTGCGGCATTCTTCGTGCTCGCATTGGTCCGTAGTCAGTCTGGCAGCGATTCCATGGATGCCTTTGATGGGCTTGGGAAACGTAATCCACTACTGGCAGCCACCCTCACTATTGCTATGGCCGCTCTGGCGGGCATCCCGCTCACCGCGGGTTTTGTTGGGAAGTTCTATGTGTTTTATGCCGCCCTTTCTAACGGCATATCCATCTGGTTGTTGATCGTTGCCTTTATTGGTGTTGCTGCCGGTTTCTATTACTACTTAAAAGTTGTCAAAGCGATGTATTGGCATGCGCCTCAGACAGACTCCTCTATCGAAGTGCCTATGATTAGCAAGGCTGTGCTCGTTGTGCTCACAGCTGGAATTCTCATCTTGGGAGTCTATCCGCTGCCGCTTGAAAATATTAGCACCATCGATTTGAGCCCAGGAGTTGAGCAAGTTCTCGACATGGAGCTTCCAAGCGAAGCACCAGGAGCACACAAGCACTAGCCGATGCCACACGCAATTCATCTTGGCTGGAAACTTTCTCCTCAGCACCTCGATTGGATCAAAGATCAGCTTGGCGATGATGCGTGTGTTTCTCAGGGAAAAGAAATTCCAGAGCACACTCAAATTCTCGTGCAGGGAAGGTTGCCAGATGAAGAGTTTGATCGTTTAGCGCAGCTTGAAACTCTCGTCATCCCCTTCGCCGGATTACCTGCGGAAACGAGAGTTCAGCTTCTCGATCGGCCGCAGATTCAGGTTCACAACCTCCACCACAACGCCTCGTCAACAGCGGAAATGGCGATTGCGCTGATGCTCGCTGCTAGTAAACGTATCATCCCTCACGATGCAGCACTGCGGCAAGGTCGGTGGATGTTAGATGAATCCCCCGTTCCCTCATCGATGGCGGGCAAGAGGGTGATGATTCTCGGCTACGGTGCCATCGGCCAACGCGTCGCTCGTATCTGCCAAGCGATGGACATGGTGGTGAGCGTGTATAAAAAATCTCCCCCGACTGATGCGTCCCAAGCGACGGAAGGTGTGAATTTTCTCACGCATGAGAATTGGCAGGAAGAACTTGCGAAAACTGATATCGTTCAGCTCTGCTTACCAGGAACAGAAGAGACTCATCACATCATCGGAGCCAAGCAGCTTGAACAGCTTCCCCAACACGCCTGTATCGTTAATACGGGGCGAGGTTCATTGATTGATGAAGAGGCTCTTTACCAAGGGCTTCGCAGCCAACAAATAGGAGCCGCCGCTCTGGATGTTTGGTGGAACTACCCGAAAAAGCGTAGTGAGGATGTTTGCCTGCCCAGTCAGTTTCCGTTTCACGAGTTAGAAAACGTCGTTCTCACTCCCCACCGTGCTGGGGATCTTGGTGATGATTCGTTAGAGCAGCGGCGACTCGATGAGCTCTGCGGCATTCTCCGCGATCTCATCAACGGCGACACTGCCCGAAATCGGGTGGATGTGCAGCGTGGCTATTGATTCTTGCTGGATCGGGTCGGGCAGTTCAGAATCTGCGAGCACATGAAGTCACCGAACATATTCATTCTCACAGGCGCGGGAGTTTCAGCAGAGTCTGGCTTGCGCACCTTTCGCGATTCTGGAGGGCTGTGGGAAGGGCACAAAGTGGAAGACGTTGCCACGCCAGGTGCCTTTGCCTCTGACCCTGTGCTTGTGCATAACTTTTACAACATGCGCCGCAGGCAACTTGAAGAGGTGAACCCCAACGCAGCGCATCAGGCGCTGGCTCAGTTGCAATTGCAAGCCGAAGTAACCTTGGTAACACAAAATGTTGATAACCTCCACGAGCGTGCAGGCTCATCAAAGGTCATTCACATGCACGGTGAACTACTCAAAAAACGCTGCGCCACCTGTAACGTAGTGAGTGAATGCTTGGGTGATCTTACCTACGATTGTGTATGTGATGATTGTGGGAGCGAAGGGCGGATGAGACCGAACATCGTATGGTTTGGCGAAATGCCGCTGTTCATGGATGACATTCACACGGCCTTGATGAAGGCGGATGTTTTTGTATCGATAGGGACATCTGGCTTGGTTTACCCGGCCGCTGGCTTTGCTGAAGAAGCGAAACGTCATGGTGCACGATGCATCGAAATCAACCTTGCTGACACGCAGCAATCAGAAGTTTTTGATGAACACATCGTCGGTCCTGCCAGCGAGACTGTGCCTGATTGGGTGAGTGAGATATTGCAGACTCTTCAAGATTGATTCTCTGCACTAAAAGTGATAGATACATCAAATATGTTAGAACAGCCGCCACCTGGAATGCCCGAGATGAATAGCCCGTCTGGGTTGACTCCTCATCCTAAAAAAACGTGGAAGATATGGTTCAGTGCGCTTCTGCCTCTTATCGATATACTCGTTTTTCTTGTGGTTGTTTTTGTGCTGGAATCTAGCTCATCAAACGTCATGGATTCGGTGCTGAATTTCTCCATTTTTCTGCACTCGATTATTTGCCTTTTCTGCTGGGGCATGTTCGCCGTCGCGATAAGTGAGCGGCTACAAGGTCCCACGAAGGTGATCCTGATCATCCTCTACCCGGTGATTCAGGTGTGCGTGCAGTTTGCCGTTTTCTTTGGTGGATGCTTGGCTCTGTATGGGCTTATGTAAACACCCTCACCCTCCGATTCAGCTTTGCAGGACTGCCTCGCCCTCTGATTTGGCGATGCAGACGGCTGCACAGGAATCACCAAAAATATTTACCGCGGTGCGGCTCATGTCTAACAATCTATCTACAGAGAGAAGCGCAGTGACAGCGATGCCAGCATTTGGGATGTTAGAGCTTTTCAAGATGATCAAAATTGCCACTAAGCTAGCTGATGGCACGCCAGCGACGCCGATACTTGTTAGAAGAGCGGTTACCACCACGGCTACTTGACCACCGAGGGAGAGATCAACACCCATGAATTGAGCGACAAACAGCACAGCCACGCACTCATAAAGTGCCGTGCCATCCATGTTCACAGTGGCTCCCAAAGGTAGGGTGAAGCTAGAAACCTTCTTAGAAACTCCTGCGTTCTTTTGCACACAGTGCATGGTTTCTGGCAAGGTGGCAGCGGAAGATGCTGTCGAAAAAGCAGTGATCAAGGCCATCCGCATCGCCTTGAAATGAAGCCATGGATTTACTTTGGCAAACACACTCAAAACAAGGGGCATAACGACAAAGAGGTGGATACCCAGAGCCAGTAGCACCGTGGCGAAGTATTTTCCTAGACTGGTAAACAAATCAACCACCCCTGTGTGGTAAATCGTCGGTAGCATTAAGCCAAACACCCCGATGGGGGCAAATAGCATCACCCACTGAGTCACGCGGATCATCACCTCATTGATCGCTTGCACCGTGCCTAGTAATGGTTTCATTCTGTCTTGATTGAGCTGAGTCATGGCGACAGCGAAAATGATGGAAAAGAAAATCAACCCTAGAAGCTGACCGTTAGAAGACGCGGCGGCAAAGATGTTTTCTGGAATCATCTTCTTAAAGAGATCTGCGTAGTCGCCCGCTTCCACTTGCCCCGCAGCATCTACTTTTTTCTTCTCAGCATCTGTTGCTTGATCTGCCATTTGCTCGATCTTCTGGCGCAGCTCGATGTTTGGCTTTCCATCTATCATGCCTGGCTTGATAGTATTGACCAAAGTGAGACCTACAAGAACTGCAAGCAAACTCGTCGTAAGATAAAACCCAAGAGTCTTCCCCCCTAGCCGGCCAAACCCCTTCACTCCACCGAGTGATGCAATCCCAGAAATGATCGCGCTCACAACCAATGGCACAATGATCATTTTCAGAGCTTGGATGAACAACTTGCCGATGAATGCGCTGGTTTCCACCACCTGACCGATAAACTTAGCAGCATCACTCTCTGGTGATACAGTTGCCGTTAAATTCTTAAACACAGTTGCTGTGCCTATTGCCAATCCTAGGGCAATGAATATTTGCCAATGTGCTGCAAGTTTCTTCATGCGCAAAAAACTATCTCCGCACGTTGACTGCGGAAAGAACAAAGCGGCTGTTTTTTCTGAAAAAGGACTTGAAGGATGACATCTTATAGTGCATCATTGATGACATGAGAACGACCATCACAATTGACGATTCCTTATTCGAGTCCGCAGCAGACGCAGCCGGAGAGAGCAATGCCTCCACCTTAGTCGCCAAAGCATTGGCATTACTAGTCTCCACAGAAGCCAAAAAAAGGCTATTGATGTTATCGGGTAAAGCCCCCTCTTTTAGCATCCCTGAAAGAGCTAACAGGACTGCGCCAATCAGCCTCACGGCAGCAGAAGATCCTGAACAATATAACCCATAATCAAGCTCTATGCTCATTCTAGCAGACACTAATATCTGGTGTAATTACTTCCGAAGCGGTGATGATACCTTGAGCCAGCTTATTGAATTTGACTTCCTAACAACCCACCCGCTTGTGATTGGGGAGCTGGCTGTGGGTAACCTACCTAAGCGCAAGCAAACCATCGTTGATCTACATACCTTACCGCGTGTGAAATCCGCTAGCTACAAGGAAACTTTTTACCTGCTAGAAGAAAATAAACTCTGGGGCAAGGGGCTACAGTGGAATGATTTACTCATTCTTGCGGCCGTTGTTACATCGCCAGATACACTCTTGTGGACTCGGGATAAACGCCTAGCCGCTGCCGCTGCCGAGTTCTCTGTCAGCTATTCCCCTTCTTGAAATTTATCAAGATCAAGCTCTGGATATTGAAAGACAAAGCCATGTTCCAGTAATCGAGTAGGCACAACCCATCGGCTTTTGAGAATGAGCTCTGTTTCTGTGCGCAGGAAAAACGCACCGATCTCAGCCATCCATTTTGTTGCGGGTAGCCCGAATGGCATGGAGACAAATTTTCTAAACCTCCGCATCAGCTCGGCATTACTAACAGGATCAGGAGCCGTGATATTGATTGGGCCTGATATCTCATCGTGTTCGATCAACCAATCGATGGCTCTGCAAACATCGGTCATGTGAATCCAACTCACCATTTGTTTTCCTGTTCCTATTTTTCCGCCCAAGCCGAATTTGGCTAGATTACGGAGGTAGCGATACACTGTGCCTGGCTCATCCTCCATGACCATGGAAGTTCGTAGTGCCAGTTTACGGACTTGCCCAGGCACGTTGGCACTAAAGAACGCATCTTCCCATGCGGTGGCTACATCGACGGAAAATCCGCTGCCGATCTCGCCCGTGTGATCCCCCTGCGGCTTGTCTTGAGCACTGCGGTAAATGGTAGCGGTGCTGGCATTCATCCAGACTTCAGGTGGCTTTTGGCACGCGGCAATAGCCTCTCCGATGACACGAGTGCTGTGCACGCGGGAATCGATGATCTGCCTCTTGTTCTCCTCGTTGTATCGGCAGTTCACAGTGCGGCCTGTTAGGTTGATGACAACATCCGCGCCGTCGATCTCCTTTGCCCAATCACCAAGAGTTTTCCCATCCCAAAGGACAAACTTACACTCCTCTGCCATGCCAGTTTTGTGACGTGCCAAGCCTTTTACCGTGTGGCCTTGTTGAGAAAAATAACGGGTAAGATAGCGAGCGATGAAGCCATTGGCTCCGGCGATGATAATATTCATAATGATAATAAGTTAGAGAGTGAGATAGCTCAAGCAGCGTGTGATAACCTCTTGAGTGAAGACGGATGGAAAAAGAATCGGGAGAGGAAGCGCGACGAGTAACAGTGCCAGCGCGCGTGATAATCCGAGCGGCCATGTTGGTTTCTCAGCGAGCACGGCGCATCCGTGCAGTAGGAAATAAAGAGTCGGCAGCCCATAACCGCTCTGCGCAGGCACGGTGATTGCGATCTCGTGCAGCAGACCAGAAACCACGAACACGCCAAACAACGCACCGCGTTTACCAATGCGATTCTGCAATGGTCTCTGCACCGTGCGGGCTATCATTTGGGAAAAAGAAAGATTCCAGCGTTTTGCCCAAAAGTCCCCCACTCCACGGCTCACCAATGGATTTCTAAACAACGTGCGCACAGGGAAACCCATCATTCTCCAGAAGGCTGTTAGAATACGGAGCACGCCAAAGTGAAACGCCATACTGAGAGGCACAAACATCAGCAGCAATGGCGGATTAGCTAGCTGGGCAACGGCAACACTGAGTGCTAACCCACCCAACATGCACAAGCTGCCGATTACCGCGTGTTGTTTCCACCTCAAGTTCCGCCTCCGTTTCACAAAGGCACTAGGGTCCATGCCAAACCAAAGAAATGTAAAGCAAAACCAGCGCGCTGGGCTGAGTGGCTGCCCCCACTCTCTATAAACCAACCCCTTCATGCCCAGCATGAGAGCTGCGCACAGCACCACCATTCTAACAAAAATACTATCGTGCGCAAGTAGTCGCTCGATGGAAAATATCATGCTCAGCAAGCCAAGCCAGAGCAACGGGCGTAGCCTCACCAAACGTGTGAAGGCGAGATAAGCTAAGGACAATAGAAAGCAATAGAGGTATTCATTCATAACCTTAAATTATGGTAAACAGCCAATGAATAGGTGGTTGCCAGATAGATAAACAGCACCATCAAACCTACCTCAGCAAGTGTGTTGAAGGGCGTTTTTGGAATACCCTTTCGATCAAAACAAAACAACTGCAAGCTGATCCTAACAAGCCACCAAGCGGCCATCAATGCGCACAAGATAGCCGCGTGAGGTGAGCCATCTAGTAGTAACCCATATCCCCAGGTGGAGATAATGCCAAAGAATAAGTGCATAGCCAGAATGTAGCACCCATAGGTCCAGAAGAGCTGCCTCATCAGCTTGGGCAGAGTGATCAGATGTTTTCCCCAGTTTAGGCAAGCGGGGATGGCAGCACTGGCAAGCACAAGGACAAGCTGCCCTACACCAGCGAGTATCACAAGAATGGTAAGAAATTCAGTTTTCATCGTGTCTAATGAGTTCGGGCTTAGTTAAAAAATGCCGCTGCATAAACGATCGTCACGCTGACAAAGGCAACGAGGAAGAGCACGTTAAAGACAGGGTATTGCCGTTTAATAGATGGCTCATAGTAGAACAACTGCACTAAAATACGCGACCCCCAAAAGAGAGCAATAAATCCAGCCGTTGCCCTACCTAGGCCATCGGTTAGAAGCCATTCGGGGCGAACAATGGAAACCAGTGCCATCGCCACAACGCATGCTAACAAAAACACACAGTGAATAGTAAAAACCTGCCGAAAGACCAACTCTGTCTTCGCTAAGTTAGCGGACCAGCGCATTTTCTTAGGAGCAAAAATATTGGCTGATGTAATGCAAAGGAGAATAACCCCTGCAATGCGAATAGCTAATGTTAGATCAATCATGGTGACGTGTGGTTAGGCGTTTGATTCATTGTTTAATCATCCATGCCTTCAGGTAACTAAGGCTTAGTTGTAGCGGCATCGACCGCTTTTTTCCAGCCTGCATAAGCGGGTGGTGTGCTTGGCGTTGGGGCGATTGTTTTATCCTTCCCTAAGCGTGAGAATAGCCAGATGTTAAAGAAGTGCATTCCACCAAGGATAAGCATCACCACACCGAGTTTTCCGCTCAAGGCTTCGAAGATGCCACTGGTATTCATTACCTCGCCATCCATCTTGAGATAAAGAGACACAAAACCAATATTGATGAGGTAAAATCCCACCACTAACAAGTGGTTCACGCTGTCAGCGAGTGCTTCATCTCCTTTCAAACTGCGCAGTAGAAATATGCGACCATTCTTGTGCAATGTCCGCGCAACCCAAATGGTAAGAGGAATGGCGATGAGGAGATATCCTGTGTAGGTAATGACTGTATTGTTCATGGTATTATTTGGTTAGAGAGTGATTTTAATCGTGAGTGAGAATTTAGTTATTGCAGTTTAAAACAACCCGTCAGGGATGGGGTGTAGGATGGCGGGTTTAAGTTGTTTTTTGGGAGGGGCAGGTTTGAATTTTTTTGGCTTCGTCACTCCTACCTGGCTTCCATCGGCTAGAAAGACACTTACTGGCTCTCCCATGGCAGCGGTCCACTCCTCTCCATAGACAGTTGTTAGATCGATCTCTACCTTAGCCTCTGGGCAGTCTTGCACTTGCCAATCTGAGTGGCTCACCTGGAACTCTCCGCTGCTGGTTGGGGTGAACTTTTTGTAAGCCCAGAAATGATCGATGACGTGCTCGGTGAGTGATCCTTTTTCGGGCAGTTCAAAACAATCGCCGCACGCGGTGCTAATTTCCTGCTCTTCTCCGTTGTGTTTCCAGCGGTAAGCAATGCTGTCCCCATCGTGCACACACTTGAGCGGGTGCACGTGAAAGTTCTCCTTAAAGATCACATTTGCGATGAGTGCGGGAAGCCGGTTAGGCGCAATTTCCTTGATAAACACAACTCCTCTGCGCCATTCGTTGCCAACCTTGCGCCGCACATAGAACCGCAAGTTGATCTCTGCGAAGTTCCGGTAAAACGGAGACGGGATTCCTAGAATGCGCGTCTTCTTGAACTCAAACGCCACCACGCTGACGTAATGCTCACCGTGGAAGTCATCGAGCTCGGTGCCCGGCGGCAGATGCTCCTCTAACATCGCAACCGAACCTGCTGCCATGCGGTAGTTGACTACAAGCAGGTTTTCCCAGAGAACGTTGAGGAAGTTTTTCATTGTTTTATACAGTTTGTATTTTCAGAAAATATTGAAAGTTTGTGAGATGAGCTGAGAGTTGGTGGTCTATTGTTTTTGCGAGATGGCTTATTTAGCCAAGAACTTTGGCCGCGAGCTTCATGGCTGGGCCGTAGGAGAGCTTTCCTACTTTCCCGCCGATGTTGCGGGCAAAACTAACAAATTGCTCAAGCTCCTTCACCTGATCACGGAAGGCATCTGCATCCGTGCCCTTGAGGTTTTTTGTTTCCTGCTGGCAGTTCCTGAGAAGCTCAAGTGCTGGATCTATCTCGCGCCGCTGGCGTTCTCTAAGGATGATTGTAAAGATTTTCCAAACGTCCTTCTCTGCATCGAAAAACTCCTTCCGCTCACCTTTGCGGACGATGATGCGCACCAATCCCCAACTGACTAGCTCTTTCAGATTCGTGTGGGCATTGCCTCGGCTGATGCTGAGTTTGTCCATCACTTCATCGGTGCTGAGCGGCTCCGCGCCCGTCATTAGAAGAGCATGGATCTGAGCCATGGTGCGATTAATCCCCCACTGGCTGCCAAACGCTCCCCACTGTGCGATAAAATCATCGCGAACCTCGTTGAGTTTGGTCTCGGTGCTTGTGTCAGCTGCAGTGTCGCCCTTCATTGATTTCAGTAATTACTGAAAGTTCGGTAATTATGCAAGGATCTTTTTTGACTTTTTTCATCTTGGTGATTGAGGAGTGTCTGCGGAGTCCCTAATTACATTGACCCCACCTCGCAAGTGAGTGTGATTTTACAATGAAACTTTTTGCCGCTCTCCTTCTCTTTCCGCTGGCTGTTATGGGTGATGATTTTGCCCATCAGACACTGCCTAATGATAACTCAGGCACCACGCTTACCAAGTTTGCTTTTGGCTCTTGCTGGAAAAATGGCCGCAAACAATCCCACTGGGAACCGATCATTAGCAATCAACCTCAGTTCTGGTTGTGGCTTGGGGATAACATTTATGGCGACACCTCGGACATGGTGAAGCTCAAGGAGAAGTGGGCAGAGCTAGGTGCCACAGTAGGCTACCAGAAGCTGGTAAAAACGTGTCCAGTGTTAGCTACTTGGGATGATCACGACTATGGGAAAAACGATGCGGGTAACGACTTCGCACCGCGTGCAGAGTCACAGAAGATCTTTCTGGATTTTTTCAATGAGCGCAAAAACAGCGCGCGGAGAGCTCGCCCTGGAGTTTACACCAGTTACTACTTCGGCCCAACGGATAAGCGTGTACAGCTTATTTTGTTAGACACACGCTACTTCCGCACACCTTTGAAAAGAATCGAGGGCAAGCCGCCATATCGTCGGATGGGTAAGTGGAAACCAGACACCTCTCCCGCAGCCACCATACTCGGTGACGCTCAGTGGAAGTGGCTGGAGGAAGAGCTGAAAAAGCCGGCACGCATCCGCCTTATCGGCACCAGCATTCAGTTTGTAGCACCGCATAATGGCTACGAGACCTGGGCAAATATCCCTGCGGAGAAACAACGCATGATCTCGCTCATCAAGCAGACCAAAGCCGAGGGTGTGGTGTTTCTATCAGGAGATATTCACTCATCTGAGCTGTGTATCGAGGAGCCGGATGGGGTTTATCCATTGATCGATTTTACAAGCAGCTCGCTCAATGTGCCGCTGGGTGCCGCGCCTACACACCGCCGCACAGGCCCTGCCTTTGGCGGCTCGAATTTTGGTCTCGTTGAGATTGAATGGTCTGCAGACCCAGTGATCAAAGTTTCAACCAAGGACACCAAAAACAAAAACCGCCTGCACCACCAAATCAAGCTCTCCGAGCTGTCATTCTCCAACACCGTGGACACCAGCAAGCCTGCCGATTTCATAGGCGAGTGGCAAACCTTCTACGGACCGATGACGATCACCTCTGGTGACAATGGACGCTATCATGCGAAGTGCGCAGACCGCAAGGCAGTGCTCACCCTCAAGGGCAAGGAGCTGGTTGGGACATGGAACGGGGAAAACCAACAGGGCAATGTCACCTTCAAGCTCTCACGTGATGCACGGTTCCTCTATGGCTCCTATTCCTATGATGACCTCCCTCAGCAGTTAGATTGGGCAGGATGGAAAGCAGCTTGGGAAACCCACTTCACTCGCGATGATTACCACAAGCGGAAGAAAAAATAGAAAGCTGTCTCCAGACTTTCTTTTTTTCTGCGATCGCCTATATTCCGCGCGTCGCACGATGAAATCCTTCCTCACAGCACTTGTAATCAGCCTCTTTTCTCTGTCCGCCTACGGACAAGATCCATCGGAGGTGCCTGCACAGCCGCCGCAAACACCGAGCGCGCCCAGCACGCCAGCACCTGCTGTGGAGACTCCGCCCATACCCCAGCCCACCGTGGATGATGGCGTGCGGGTGACAGTGCTAGGCTACCATGACTTCACCTCATCCGAGACCATAAAGCCCACGGAGATGCTGATCCACACAGCGAAATTCCGCAAGCAAATGCAAGCTATCAAAGACCTCGGGCTTACCGTCATTAGTCTGGATGATTTTATTGCTTGGAAACGAGGTAAGAAACAAATCAAGGACAAGTCCGTGCTCATCACCATCGATGACGGTTGGAAATCCGTCTATACTGACGCTTACCCGATCCTCAAGGAGTTCGGCTACCCGTTTTCTATCTACCTTTACACGAACTACGTTGATGGTGGAGGCAGAGCGCTCACCTCGCCGATGATTAAAGAAATGATGAAGAACGGTTGCACCATCGGAAGCCACTCCGTCAGCCACCCCTACCCCTCCGTGGTTAAGAAAAAACGAGCCGAAGGCGCAGAGCCATTCACGAAGTTCTTGCAAGTAGAGTTCGGCCAATCACGGAAAATTCTCGAAAGCAAATTCAGCGAGAAAGTCATCACCTACGTTTACCCCGGCGGATTCTACACCGGTGAAATGTTTCCCGTCGCTGGTGAGGCGGGCTACGAGTTCCTCTTCACCTGTGATCCTGAAAAAACCACCCGTGCGACGCCGAACTACACCATCCCGCGCTACATCATTCAGGGGAAACCAGAGTTTGATTACATTTTCAGGAATGCCACCAGCTTCAAAGCCACCAGCACTAGTGCCGCTACGGATGGTGCTATTGTGCAATCCACTGAGCACCCAGTGACACCACTCCCTGGAGCACTTACTCCGGATCGGTTGCCGTTAATTTCAGCGGACCTCTCGAAGGTGGAAAATCTCGACGTCGAATCCATCGTCATGCGTGTGGCTGGCTTTGGCAAGGTGCCTGCCACCTACGATAACCAGACCAAAACCGTTTCATGGAAGGTGAACCGCAGGCTCCGTTCGCGCACCTGTGAAGTGACCGTGCAGTGGCGCATCAAAGGTGCTAAGCAATTCACTCCTCCCATGAACTGGATCTTCCGGATTAACCGAGAAGCTGCCTATCAGCCTAAGAATCCTTAAACCTACTTCCCCTCTCTATTTATTATGTTCTCATCACTCTCAGACAGTCTTGATAAAACCTTCCGCAACCTTCGCGGCGTTGGTAAAATTTCCGAAAAAAACATCAGCGATGCGCTGCGTGAGATTCGCTTGGCATTGTTAGAAGCGGATGTTGAATTTGGCGTCGCCAAGGCATTCATCGCCCGTGTTAAAGAAAAATCCATGGGCGAGGATGTCATCAAGTCCATCAAACCCGGCGAGCAAATCGTTAAAGTTTTCAACGATGAACTCACTGCGCTGTTAGGCGGAGATGCCGCCCCGATGGATCTCAATCCGCCAGCCCACATCATGCTGTGTGGTCTCAACGGCGCGGGTAAGACTACCACGGCAGGAAAGCTTGCATTGCGATTGCAGAAAGACGGTCGCCGCCCGCTACTCATCGCCTGTGACCTCTACCGCCCTGCCGCGATCGATCAGCTCAAGACACTTGCGGATCAAATCAACGTGCCATGTTTCACCCCAGAACCTGGTGAAAAGAACCTGGTGAAAGTTGCCAAGCAAGCCATGGCGTGGGCCAAGGACCAGAATGGCACGGCGATGATTTTTGACACCGCTGGACGGCAAGAAATAGATCACGCTCTCGTGGAGGAGCTCAAGGAGCTGCACCGCTTTGTAAAACCTAACGAAACTCTTCTAGTAGCAGACTCTGCTACTGGACAACAGGCCGTTTCCGTCGCCAAGCACTTTGATGAAGCTGTGGGCATCACGGGTATCATCCTGACGAAACTTGATGGTGACGCCCGTGGTGGTGCCGCCCTCTCCATGCGTGAGGTCACAGGCAAACCGATCAAATTCATCGGTGAAGGTGAGAAGATGGATCAATTCAGCACCTTCCACCCAGACCGCATGGCCAGCCGCATTCTCGGCATGGGAGACATCGTTAGCATGGTTGAGGGAGCTGCTGAAAAAATCGATGAAAAAGAAGCCATGAATGCCGCCAAGAGGCTGCAATCTGGCAAATTCGATTTTAACGATTTTCTTGATCAGATGAAAATGCTGCGCAAGCTCGGCCCTCTTGAAGGATTGTTAGGCATGATGCCTGGTTTCAGCAAAATCAAAAAACAACTCCCAGCCGGTGCTCTTGATGATGGTAAAATGAAGCGGATGGAGGCGATTGTGCTATCCATGACTCCCAAGGAGCGCGCCACGCCGATGCTTATCAAAGGCACCCGCCGCCGCCGTATCGCCGCAGGCTCTGGCAACTCCATGTTAGAGGTGAATCGCTTTATCAAGCAGTTCACTCAAATGCGCAAGATGATGAAATCCAAGGGCAAAATGAAAGACATGATGAAACAGCTAGGCGACATGGACGGAATGGAAGGCATGGGTGACATGGGCGGGCTCGGTGATTTGTTAGGCAAACGCTAATCGCGCTAACCCGCCACAGCGCAATGAAAATCCCACCGATGGAAGAGGAGGAATTCCTCATTGTGCGCAAGCAACATATCTTCAGCATTCTGTTTACCATTGGTGTGCCAGTGCTTCTTCCTGTGCTGGCCTTGCAGTTTAATTGGTACTTTGTGCTCGAGAATTTCAAGATAAGCATCCTGCTCTCAGCGATTCTATCCTACGGAATTAGCCGCAAAATATTCCCCCGCGCAATCCGCGCCTACACATGGAGATACAGACATTATAAAAATGGCCGAGGCTGGAGGAATGGGACTACGAAGTAGCTGGTTGATTATCGTTGACGATCTAATCCATTCTGAAAGGAATAGTCTGTGTTCAGTTTTATATACCTCATCTCACGCTTCGCAGTATTTGCTAGCTGCCTGCTGTTTCTATTTGCGGCAATACGAATCAACCAGCGAACCCCGAATTCTTCTAGGCGTTGGCTTTGTTATGGACTGGGCATGGTTGTGGCTGGGCAGGTGCTGGAAATAGCTGCTCTCTTGGAGGTTTTCCATTTAGATTATCACTTTGGTATGGACAGCGAAGATACGGCCCATTACTACGAGGGAATTACTTATGCATTTTGGCACAAGCTGCTCTATTGGCTTGATTTTTTCATCGGCAAAGTGGGACTCATTGTTACAGGCATCGCACTCTTTCAAGAATCCAAACGCATCGTCGTCTCCATGAGGGAGAAAGAGCAACAAGCCGTCCCCCAACTCTAACATCCACGAATTATGCAAATCAGTCTATGGATGGTAATGACCACATTCTCACAGTGTGCTTGGCTAACTTTTGCGTTAGGACTGCTGTTTCTAAGCATGGCTATTAGGAGATCACACAAGTCAGCCCTCACCATGGCCTTGAGTGTGGCGAGCTTCACATTCATTGCCGTGACGCTGGCATTTGCGATGATGCAGCTTCTTTTCTATATTCCCACTGTCGCCGATAAACTTTACGGTGCGTTCGGTAGTGATTACATCTCTAACCTCAACCTAACATTCAATATCCTTAGCGTCCTCCACATGGCGGCGCTCGTGGCTGCTGCTGGTTGTTTTCTATCCATCGTTATGCGTGGAGAGCTATTGACTATGGGCAAGCATACCAGCTCCACCAGTCAACCACGCGGGTGAAACTTCTGGTGGGTGGATTTGAGAGATTTCTGATCAATGTGGGTGTAGATCTGCGTGGTGGAGATGTCGGCGTGCCCAAGCATGTCTTGGATGACGCGTAGGTCAGCCCCGTTTTCTAACAAATGGGTAGCAAAGGAATGGCGGAGAAGGTGTGGATAGATGTTCTGCTCAATGCCTGCAAGCTTGGCGCGAGTTTTAACAATTTCTCGCACACGCTCGGGTGAGAGTTTGCCGCCTCGGATGCTGAGGAAGATCCATGAGGAGGTTTTTTTCTTCACTAAGTTTGGTCGCTCGTTTTTGAGGTAATCGCTGACAGCTTTGATGGCGGCTCCGCCGACGGGGATGAGTCGGGTTTTCCCCCCCTTCCCTGTCACGCGAATGAATTTCTCGTCGAGGTCGAGGTTTTCGAGTCGGGCACCAATCAGCTCGGAGAGGCGCAAACCGGATGCGTAGAAGAGCTCTAACATCGCACGGTCGCGCCGCCCCAACGGCTGCGCGGGATCAATGGATTCGAGCAGTTTCTCGACGTGAGATTGGTTGAGAGTTTCTGGGAGATGCTGGTCAGCGCGTGGTGGCAGGAGCGGCTCTGCGGGATCAGCGGGTAGGATGTTTTTGGCAGTGAGGTGGCGGAAGAAAATTTTCAGATGCACCATGCTGACCCGCAGTGATGAGGGGTTCAGCCCCTTGTCTTTCTGGTAAGCAAGAAATGCGGCTAGCTCATCGGTGCCAATGTTTTCGAGGCCTCCGATGTTTTTTTCATCCATCCACTTACCGAGCGCCTCAAGCGTTTGCCTAACCGATAGCTGGTAGGCTGTGGAC
>JBMYYO010000066.1:0-16042 GCA_049609505.1 Akkermansiaceae bacterium
ACAAGGGTGTTTGTTGTTTGCTGAACACTCATTTGGCGAACGATAAGTTAGCCGTTTTAAGCGATCAGCTCCGTAGAAGTGCCTCTGTGTCATTACGGCAGTATGTTTCTATCATGCACTTGCTCGTTGAGGGTGAAGAGATCGTATAAATACCCTAACCCAAATAGGCCTGCTGTAACGAGATAGATGATACCTGTGCCTATCTTGCCGATGTAGAATCGGTGGATGCCGAGGAGACCAAGAAAGGCGTGGAGAATGAACGCGATCGAATAATCATACCTACCCCCTCTATATCTTTGATTCGCCTCTTTCTGCATTGATGGAATCAAGAAGAGGTCAACAATCCACCCCACCCCTAACAGACCGAGTGTAAGTGCCCATATCACTCCTGTCACTGGCTTGCCATAATAGAACCGATGCATCCCCATAAAGCCTAACAGCCAAGCCAGGTAGCCCACTAGCATATTGTGCGTGTTTTTCATGGACACATCTTGCCCACTAGGTGAAATACCCGCCATTACAATCAGGCTGGGAGTTTATACAATCTCACTCCCCTGCCACTCTCTTGCCACTCTCTTGCTAGTCCACTACCGCTAGGCGCTCACCGGGACCCTTGAGGATTGCGAGAAGATCGATTGCTTGCTGCTGACCTTTGTTTGTGAGAACGAAGGTTTTGTGCGAGTGCATGCCATCACTGTGAATTTCTAACAGAGATTTTTTTTCCAGAGTGTCCACGATTTTGGTTGTGTTCGCCGGTTTGCGATCATGCTGAGAAAGTAGGATATTGAGGCGTTTGGTATCGGTGTAGTCCTCACCCTCTAGCAGCTTGATGTTAGCTGCAAGCAGAACGCACTCACTGCCTGAGAGGCGGTGTTTCGGATCACCTAGAATGCCGCGGATCTCATTGATTGACTGTACGGCGCGGGCATCGCTGTCCGTTTCAAGATCTGCTGCGGCATAGAATGCTGCCTGCGCCTCCTTTGCCTCACGCGTTTTTGAGATGTAAGCTTCATACAAGCGCATTTGCTCGACGCTCATTTGATCGCTCATTTCAGCAACCGCGTCGGCTAATTTTTGCATTAAGTTAGTCTCAGACATGACCATATTCTAGCCAACACTCACGTATAACGCAAGGAAATTACCGAACCAGCTTTACCAGATACTTAATTAAAAGCAGGCAAATCATACGAAAAACTCAATAATTATATAGACCCAAACACCTCCCACTCCTCAGCCACCTGCATGTTGTTTAGGCAAACATAAAGATTAAGATTAGTTAAATGATATTCATTTTCCCTTATTTTCCAATACCTACAGAATCATATCAAATGAAATCCTTGATGAAATTAGCTCATGGCTCATTTTTTTTCACGGGAAAGCCCTCCCATCGCTACATTATGAAACCACGTTACAACCCTACCCAACCGCAGCAGCAGCGCCAGCACTCACGCACTCAACCACTGAAGCCACGGCAGCGCCGTGATTCTAGCCACGGCAGCAAACCGACAGCACAGAGTGATAGTTTTTCCGATTTCGTCGCCCAGCCCGGCACCCCCCCAGAGCCTGAGCTCGTCTTGGAACATGAAGTTTCCACAGACGAGCTCAACCGCTTTGTGCTGAGGTGTATTGAGCTGTTGGCGGTTACTAAGCAAAATCAATCGCCTGCGCAGTTGGTAGAGTCTGCCATTGCAGAAAGGCTACCTACGGTTACAGCACTCAAGGCTGACCTCACGGAAACGCGTCACGCCCAGCGCGGTCATCATGTTTGGACAAAGCAGCTGGTTGATGCTGTGGAGCCATTGTTAAAATCAGAAGCCGCCCCGCAGCAAGAGCAGCAAAAACTCAGCAACCTTGCTTTGCAGTGTGTGGAAGAAAACTTGCAGATGCACAACCGCATGGAGCAGCTAAGCAAGCGGATCGATTTCCTTGGTGGTGCGATTGCAAAGCACTTGATTCAGATCGGCCAAGAGATCGGGCTTCCTTTACCTGTGTTAGAAAAGTTGGCTAAGTTTACGGAGAAAATCCTCAAGCAGATTTAAGCTTAAACTTCTGCCTAAGTTGCTGGCAGAGAACTTTGAGTTCTTCATGCTGCGCACTGGGAAGCTCTACGCTGGGGTCAAAGCGGAGGGCATCGTGCAAGCTGGCAGCCTGCCTTGCCAAGTGATCCAATTCAGAGCTGTGGTTAATGGTTTCCAGCCAGGTGCTCATGGGCATACTGGCTGGGCGAGGACCTATCCGCTTGGCGAGCCACGGCTCTAACTGATGCAGCGGAGTGATAGCGCTGCGGAGGAGTTTTTTACGCAGCGCACGGGAGGTTTTCATCGCTGGGTTACGCGATCTCCAGAGCCTCCAGCCCACCCACAGTGCCAGTAATCCGATGATGGTGCTTACGACGGCTACGACTTTGGTTTTGTTCGCGCCACGGGTGCGCCAGATAAGAAAATCTTCAGTGAAGCGTTGCCACCAGTCCGCAAGTTTCCTCTGGAAACCCGAGCCACTGTTAGAGTCCATCACCAGCCATGCTGGCGGGGTGAGATCAACGTCCTCCCAGTGATCGCCCATCCAGACCCGGCACCAGGCGTGAGAGTGCGTGCCGCGCATCACCCACTCATCGCGATCGTCGTCTTTTTCACTCACTGAGAAACCTACGCAGTAGCGCGCAGGGACACCAGACTCACGCAGTAGGAGGGCGGTGGCCGTGGCGAAGTATTCACAGTGCCCGGAGCGTGTGGTTTCGAGAAAAATCCCCATCGCGGTGCGCCGTCGCTCACGATCAATCATCGGCGTTTCCAGATGGGTGCTGTAGGTGAATTCGGTGTTAAAAAACTGCCGGATGCGTTCGATTTTCCGCTCAGTGGTTGGGATATCGGCGAGGCCTAACTGCTTGCTAATTCTCTTGATCGATTCCTGCTCATCGGGCGGAATTGTTAGATCATACCTACCGACAGGAGCGGCCTCTGTGGAGGAGGCGTTGCCAGTCCAGATAGCGTATTCGATGACGTGGTAGTCCTGGTTAGCAAGCCGTAGTGTGCCGAGGGAATTGGTTTCTATGGAAGTGTCTTCGCCGAGTTCATTCAGATCCCCGATAGCAACGGTGAAGTGCGGGACGGGTATTGGGTTTTGCCCCTGCCGGGCGGGCACCTCACCTACGATGACGACGTGTGCTTGCTCTTGTAAACTTGGCTCAGTAGCTCCTGGGAACTCGTTAAAAGTGCGGATATCTCGCTCACCTTTCAGCGGCACGCCTAGTAGATAATCAGTCTCATCATCTCGCAAGCTCTCTGCGGCTGGAGGATCGTAAACATGCTGCCACCGGGCGTGGGTGTAGCGATTATAAGTGGCGGTGCGGATCAGTTTAGGCACATCGCCGTGCTGCACCTTCATTCGCCAGAAAATTTTTGGACTCAGCTTGAGTTTCCCCAGCCTGCCAATGCTAGTGCGTGATTCGTGGGTGAATGTTTGCCTGCCGTCCTCTCCCGCACCAGCACCTGTGTAGGAGTAGTAGAGCCACTGCATCCCCCACTGCATCCCGTAGCCTAAGACCAAGACAACAAGAAACGAGGCTGCCCACGCCCATGGACGGAGACCGTTTTTCCATAAATTACAGAGCAACACAGCGGCCATGATAATGCACAGCCCAACGAAGTGCTGCAGGGAGTTTTCACTAGCCATGGCGGTGGCTAACAGCACGACAAATACATAGGGATATCCGGTGTTGATCATGCGGGGGCTCACCGCCTTCCCCTTCTGCTCGTTTTCTTCCATTTTCCGGCGGGCGAAAAACGAAAAAGTATTCAGCGGAATTAAAGCCGCAGTGCCATATCTCTGTGCAAGCTCCACTGGCATTAGGATCAAGGGCACCCAGATGAAGAGGCTATGAATCTTCCCCATTCTCATGCCATTCATCCATGCCAACACCCCAATGAGAGCACCAATCAAGATGGAAAAATGCCATGCGCGCACGTAGCTAGCCCGCTTAAAATCCCACCTCAAAGCGACCCAAGATCGAGCTTCTAACAAAACAGCAGCCACCACACCAAAGAAGGGATTCCCGCTCAGCCCACCCCAGAAAATGAGGGTGGCACCAGCAAGGATACGTGGAGGGGCGGTGGTCATGGTGTTTGTGAACAATCAAGTGGTGGAGCGCGCTATTAGATCATCCTGCACGTGGCCCTGGCGCAGTAGCTTCACCGGCACAGGGGACGGATGTTTAAGCAATAATTCTTGTGTATTTTCTATGTTCGCGCAGACGGAAAGGACTTTCAAGTTTGTGCCTGATCGGTGTAACCTTGTAACGGTATCCCTGCGCTGCTCGCACCAGCCAGTCATCACAAAGATACATGCTGTTAGATCATCGCTGTGTTTCATCACAAGCTTCTGCAATGCCTCAAAATCAGGCAGCGGATCACACTGCACCCCGGCGAGAACCTCCAGCATCCGATCCACCCGCTCCTCACCACGCCCAGCACTGAAGATGTAGGCTTCATCACGGATAAACATCAGGTCCAGCAAGCTTTCTTGCGTATCAATACTCGCAGCAAAGGACGCAGCCACGGACACCGCTTCCTCAAAGAGCTCCGCTTGCTCACCCGTAGCGAAGGTATCTAACACTAACCCGTATCGAGGGAAAAACACATCCTCGTATTCTTTAACGATGGGCTTGGCGGTGCGCGCCCAACTTTTCCAGTGGATGTGCCTGATCGGATCACCTGGCCGATACTCTCGCACGCCTGTAAAATCGCCCGATTGACCGACGGTGCTCGAAGCCGTTTCCCCACCGATCTGAAATCGCGCACTACCCTCCAATGCCAGTGGCGGCAGGCGGTAGCGTCTCGGCAAGACAATGAGCTTATCGTTTGGCGCCGCTACCCTCCGGCACCGCTGGAACAACCCCAAAGGGTCCGGCAAACACAACCGCAAATCCTGCAGTGGGATCACCCCTCTACGGTGCGGCTTGAGAGACAGCGTAACCATTCCCGTTTCCCCTGGAGCGAGATCTGCTAACTGAGGTGCCTTCTCCTGCGAAAACTTTGTGAGGTTCCCCTGCAACCACTCCCACCGGTGATAGGCCAGTGTGCGGTCAAACAGATTGCGCTCATTCTCCTCTGGCTCTCGGGAATGCGCAAAGAGCGCAAGGCTAGGCCTAGCATCCGGCGCCATTTCTAACAACGATGCACCACGCAATGCCATCCCCCCCGTGTTCGTCACCTCTACCCGGTAGCTCACCTCCTCTCCGACTGAGGCGAGGCGGGGCACTGTTCGCTTTGCCGCCGCCTTCCCTCGGCGCAACAGCACCCAGAGAAACCCAACACCCAGCATAGCAAAGATCACTCCACGCACCTGAAACATCGGACCCAGTGAGTGCAGAGGCATCAGCAACCATGAGGCGGGCACTAACAAAATCAACATCACACCCGCAGGACGCAGCCGATGTGTTAGAAAATGAGCCAATGCCGAGTTCCTCCGATAGACTGAGTAGATCAATCTCTGGAAGGCTGGCGATGACTGCTTGGACACCATGTTATTTAGGCTGGGACAGGAGTGTTCGCTAGCAACTCTTCGACAATGACCCGGCTTGTTAGACCGTTAAATTTTGACTCTGGAGCTATCACTAACCGGTGCGCAATCACCTCCACAGCGATGCTCTGCACCGTCTCAGGCGTGACAAACTCCCGCCCCTCAAAAAGGGAAACCGCCTGCGCCGTCTTCATCAGCGCCAGGGATGCCCGCGGGCTAGCAGGGAGCAGCACTTCATCAATCTGGCGAGTGGCGGTGCAGAGAGCCACGATGTAATCCCGCATCTCATCCGTCACGCGCACTTGGCTCACTTGGCGCTGCAGTGCCAGCACATCGTCTAATGTCACCACCGGCGTAAGGTTTTCTAACGGATGGCCATCATTCTGCGCAGCAAGAATCCGGGCCTCCTCCTCGGCATTCACGTAGCCGAGTGAGCACTGCATTGTGAAGCGATCCATCTGCGCCTCAGGAAGCGGGTAAGTGCCACGGAACTCCACCGGATTCTGGGTGGCGATGACAAAAAACAAACCTTCTAACAAATGACATTTCCCCTCAATGGTAGCTTGCCGCTCTGCCATTGACTCCAGCAATGCACTCTGAGTCCTTGGCGATGCGCGATTAATCTCATCCGCAAGCAGGATATCCGTGAAGATGGGCCCTGGATGAAACATGAACTCGGAAGTCTGCTGATTCAAAATGGAAACCCCCAAAATATCCGATGGCAATAGATCCGGGGTGAATTGAATCCTGCTAAACCCCGCCCCATCAATCGAGCCTGCAATCGCCTTTGCAAGGGTAGTTTTCCCCGTGCCTGGATTATCCTCTAACAAAACATGTCCACCTGAGATCAGGCACGCGAGAATGTTCCGTATCGAGCCCTCTTGGCCGCGAATAACTTGTGAAATAGATTTTTCTAACTGGTGAGCGGTTTCCTGAGCTGTCATAGTGCTGTAGTCTGCCGTGAGAATAATTCGCCTGATAATTTGCGTCACGCCTAAATCCTCCTTGCCTGATAAAAATATCTGAATAGAATGTGATGAGAAGCTGTCAAAGCTTACAGAACATCATCCCATGAAGACACCACTCATTACTCGTTTCCTCCCCCACTGCCTCGCCGCACTTGGTGCTAGCTCCCTGTTAGGGTTCGCAAGTTGCGCCAAGGTTAAAGTAGAGCCCATTGAGGTAAAGCCGATTGAAATTAACGTCAACGTGCGCGTTACTGTTGAGAAAGAGCTCGATAACTTCTTTGGCGATCTCGATGACAAACGCCAGAAACTGAACAACTAACCACTCTCACTTTACGATTCCAACCATCCATCATTATGAAACGATCTATCGCTATTATTATCTCCGCAATCGTGCTTATCACGGGCTTCTCCACCACCGCTCAGGCAGAAAGCCCCGCTGTGCTCAAAGCCCGCATGGCCAAGCGATTACCGCAAGTGGTTTCCATTCTCAAATCCGGTGCTGCTGGGGAAAACAACAAAGGATACCTCACCGTGCGTGGCTCTCTATCAGCTAAGGATGCCGCCGCCGTGAAGGCTGAAAACGCCGACCGCAAGGCCGTTTACACCATCATTGCCAAGAAGACCAAATCCAGCGTCAGCGCCGTGGGGAAGACCCGCGCTGCCTCGATCCGTAAAAGCGCGGCCAAGGGCACTTGGATCCAGCTTGCGAGTGGTGCTTGGAAAAAGTCCTAAGCCAGCCAAACTGTGCCGCTCGGTCAAAAAATCGTTGCTGCGAATGTCTTGTCATTCCGCACACGATAGTCTATGCAGTGGCGCATGTCCGCCGAGATGGAACACACAGTCGCCTCCTCCGCCACGCTGGAGGGTACGTCCCTACACACAGGAGAGAAAGTCACCCTCACGCTTAAACCTGCCCCAGCTGGGCACGGGTTCAAGTTTCGCCGCGTCGATCTGGATGACCAACCGTTCATTGATGCGGATGTTGCGAAGGTGCAGACCGTCGAGCGTGCCACCACGCTAGCCGAGGGTTCTGTGAAGGTGCACACCGTGGAGCATATCCTATCCGCCCTTTGCGGCATGGGTGTGGATAATGCCATCATTGAGATGGATGCCAATGAGCCACCCATTGGTGACGGCTCGTCACAACCTTATGTTGAACTTATTAAACAAGCGGGCATTGAGGCGCAGGACAAGCCACGCAAAGTTTACGAAGTCCGTGAGCCCATTCATTTGGAAACTAAAAACGGCTCACTAATCACCATCGTGCCCGATAAGAAATTCCGTGTATCCTGCACAAACATCGGCCCCAACGGCAGATTCACCCAGTTTTTCTCAGGAGAAGTCACCCCAGAGCTTTACGAAAAGGAAATCGCGCCTGCCCGCACGTTTGTTTACTACGAGGACGTCAAGCCATTGTTAGACAAAGGACTCATCAAGGGAGGTAGCCTTGAAAACGCCGTGGTCGTCCGCGGTGAAGAGGTGATGAGTAAGGAGCCTATGAGGTTTGATAATGAATTTGCCCGCCACAAGGCGCTGGATGTCATCGGCGATCTCATGCTCAGCGGCAAACGTATCATGGGGCACGTCATCTGCGTGCGCCCTGGCCACGGGCCAAACACTGAGATGGCAGCCACACTGAAAACCGAATACATGCGCATGCGCACAATGGTTCCACCAGTGAATATCCCCGATGGCGAAGCCGTGCTTGATGTCAACGAGGTGATGAAGATTCTACCGCACCGCTATCCGTTTCTCATGGTTGACCGCGTAGTTGACTTCGAGGGCGACAATAAGTGCACTGGCGTGAAAAACGTCACCATCAACGAACCATTTTTCCAAGGTCACTTCCCTGGCCACCCAGTGATGCCAGGCGTGCTTCAGGTGGAGGCGATGGCACAGGTCGCCTCCATTCTAATGCTACGCAAACCTGAGAACCAAGGCAAGATCGGCTACTTCATGAGCGTGGATAAGGTGAAGTGGCGCAGGCCCGTACTCCCTGGCGATACCCTCTTCATTGAGGCTGAGATCCTCAAGATGCGCCGCAGTATCGGCTCCGCCGTTTGCCGCTGCATCGTGAATGGAGAGGTGGCTTCCTCTGGAGAACTCAAGTTCGCCCTGATCGATAGCTAACACTCCCCGCCCAGCACACATGATCCACCCCACCGCTATCATCGATCCCACTGCCTCCGTTTCCTCGGATGTAGAGATCGGTCCCTACTCGGTGGTGGGTGCGAATGTCACCATCGGCGCAGGCTGTGTGCTCAAGTCCCATGTGGTGATCGAGGGGCACACCGTGATCGGCGAGGGTAATACCTTCTTCCCCTTCTCCGCCATCGGGCAGGTCACTCAAGATCTCAAATACGCCGGTGAACCCACCCACCTCATTATCGGTGATCATAATACCTTCCGCGAGAACACCACCATCCACCGTGGCACCATGGAGGAAACGCCCACCCGCATTGGCGACCACAATCTCTTTCTCTCCTACTCCCACGTAGCGCATGATTGCCAGGTCGGAAACCACTGCATCCTCTCTAACAACGGAACCCTCGGCGGGCACTGTGAGATGGGTGACTATGCCATTATTTCCGGCCTATCTGGCGCTCATCAGTTCTGCCGTATCGGTGCACACTCGCTCGTAGGCGGCTGCACGAAGATCGTGCAAGACGTGCCACCCTTCATGATCGTCGATGGCACCCCAGCCATCGTCCGCAGCCCAAACTTAGTGGGACTGCAACGGCGTGGGTTTTCCGAGGCATCCCGCAAGATGCTCAAAAAGGCCTACCGCAAACTCTTCCTCAAAAAGCAGGAGAACCTCAGCGAGGCCGTAGAGAACTTCAAGAGCGATGACGCAGCCAGTGATCCACAGGTGGCTGCACTCATTGAGTTCATCGAGACCAGCGAGCGCGGCGTGATTCGCTAACCACACAAGCCATTCTAACAGAAATTATTCCGAAATCATGTCCTTTTTCTTTGTTGATAAACACAGATAAAAATGGTACAATCGCCGCGTTATGAAAAATACCACAATGACATTACTCGCGGGGCTTGCTCTCGCCACTACCTCTTATGCAGGCGAAGATTACTCCGCAAAAGGCGGCAAGGAAATCATCGCTCCTCCAGCTCCATCATGCCTTTGGACATGGTTTGCAGGTGGCTCCATCGGCCAAGTTTCTGGCGACTGGGACGAGGAAATGTACACCCTTCACTTTGGTACCGAGCGCAAGTGCCCAGGTAGCAACTGCTCACACGCTTTCTACCTCGAAGTAGGATTCACTGAGAAAGATGATATAGTAAACATCCCTACCGCCTCTCCAATCGGCAACTACGTTGGCAGAGTTGATGTTGAAGCTGAAATCATTCCTATTACATTGAATTACAAGTATGAGTGCTCACTCACAGATAAGCTGAACTGGTACGCAGGTGTAGGTGCAGGTATTGCACTTGTCGATCTCGACATTAATGGCACTGGCGGAAACAACTCATTCGATGACACAACATTCTACGCACACATCTTTGCTGGTGTTGTTTACAATGTAAGCGAGTCATTTGAAGTCTATGTTGGCGCTCGTTACATATTCATGGATGACGCTGATCTCACAGGCTTCTCTGCCTTTGATGACGGAATCTCTCTTGATGAAGATGTGCAGTATGAGCTTGGTGCTCGCTTCAACTTCTAATCTTACCATTCAATCCTTCACAACCTCATCCCAGCTCAGATTGGGATGAGGTTTTTTCTTTATTGAATTATTCATTGAGAGCTGCTAGATTCGGCGCGTTATGAAAAATACCACAATGACACTACTCGCGGGGCTTGCTCTCGCCACTACCTCTTATGCAGGCGAAGACTACTCCGCAAAAGGCGGCAAGGAAATCATCGCTCCTCCAGCTCCATCATGCCTTTGGACATGGTTTGCAGGTGGTTCCGTCGGCCAAGTTACTGGCGACTGGGACGAGGAAATGTACACCCTTCACGTTGGTGCCGAGCGTAAGTGCCCAGGAAGTAACTGCTCACACGCTGTCTACCTTGAAGTAGGATTCACTGAGAAAAGTGAAACCGCTTTTTTCGGTACAGCAGCACTTTTCGCTCACGATGTTGAACTTGAAATCATCCCAATCACTCTTAACTACAAGTATGAGTGCTCACTCACAGACAAGCTGAACTGGTACGTAGGTGCTGGTGCTGGTGTTGCTCTTGCAGATTACGATGTAAGTGGCCCTACTGTAAACGGATCTGATAGCGAGACTGCTTTCTACGCACACATCTTTGCTGGTCTTGTTTACAACGTAAGCGAGTCATTCGAGATCTTCGGCGGCGCGCGCTACATCTTCATGGACGATGTCTTCGGTTCTGACGACGTAGCCCTCGACGGTGACACTCAGTTTGAGATCGGTGGTCGTTTCAACTTCTAATCGAAAACAACCTTAACTTTACTTACCCACCCAGCGCGTTTTGCTGGGTGGGTATTTTTTTGCCCAGAAAAACAACTGCTACGAAAGCGGACCCTAGACTGACTGGAAACGATACTTAATGGCTGCAACAAACACGCAGGCCATCATCAGCCAGGAGAAAACATCCCCCGCTAGGGCGTAGAAAGAAATCGATCCCTTACTTGGAGCGTAGGCATTTCCGTAAAGGCTCTTGCGCACGAAGTGATTGCCATTTTCATCCATAATGAGCTGCTTCTCTTCGGTCACTTGATCGTAAGAACTTCCCGTGGAAGAGATGATTCCACTCACCCCGGTGTTTGCGCAGCGCACCATCGGGCGGCGTAGTTCGATCGCACGGAACTTCGCATTCGCCATGTGCTGCTCCGCAGCCTCGCTCTCCTTAAACCATCCATCGTTGGTGAGATTCACGATAATCTGCGGCTTCTGCCTAACAAACCTCCGGGTGAGACGACCGACAGAATCCTCAAAGCAAACGCTCGGGATCACCTGCAAATCTCCCTCAGCAGTATTCACGACCATCGGCTCAGTGGATCTGCCAGGATTCATGTTTCCTACAAACGACTGCCCAGATGAAAACTTAAACAAGTCCGCTAAAAACGGTAGCTCTTCCTTGAGAGGAATGTATTCTCCGAAGATCACCAGGTGACTTTTGTGATGGGTGGTGGTTGTTTCCCGAATGCGGCCCCCTGGTGGGATCACGACCACACTATTATAAACGGCACCGTCCTCTTTTGCGTAGAGCAGCTTCTCGCGATACTCCACCTCCCGCTCATTCATGCCAGTGATAAATGTGAATGCACCTAACGGCCTCACCTCTTCGTTAAACAAATGACCTACCGCGCCAGTCACCTCGTAGCCATCAAAATCATCTGAAAACATCAGCGGAAACGGCACCGCACTCTCTGGCCAAATCACAAGATCCGGCTGCTTCATCTCAGCCTCACCATCGGTTTCCTCGGCGAGGCGGGCATTTTCTTTGTCCAGATCAGCCATGGCTACCCGCGTGCTTTCCGCGTATTCGTCCATGATTGTTTGCGCTGCTAGCTCGTCCCATTTGAGATCTTGAGGGATGTTCTGCTGTACTAATAAAACGCGAACACGTTGTGTGTCCCAGCCGTTAACATTTTTTACCCGCCAGACTCCGTAGCAGAATTGTAGCGCGATCAGTAACACCGCCACGCCAAAATCTAACCGAGGTCGTAGTTTCCCCTCCTTGAGTTCCGCCGCCATGCGCTTGACTGTCTGCACCAGCACCGCACTCATAAAGACGGGAACAAATGCGAGCCCTGTCACGCCTACGAGATCCGCCGCTTGCGCCAGAATCGGCGTCTCATGGAATGCCACGCCAAGGCCATTCCAGCCGAACCCTGTAAACAGCCAACCTCTCAGCCACTCGAAGCCGACCCATGCGGCCGCGTTGATAAAAGCAAACTTCAGAGAGCTCATTGCGGCGGCTACAGCCAGACCCAGCGGTGGAGTTTTTCCTTTTGATGCTAACTTAGCTGCCAGCTTGGCCTCGATTCCGCTCTTGCCCTCATCATTGTTAGAGGACGTGTTTTTCCTCTTCCGCCATGGGTTTCCCACCGTCACAGCCACCATTCCCCAGAGTCCAAAATACAGCGCCAAAAACGCAGCCAGCCCCATTGATCCGATTCCGCTGACCGTCCATATCCATTTCAGATTCAGTAACCAGAAGCCCAAGCCCGCGAGGTAGGCCATGCCAAACCCGTAGCGCTTCCGCTCGCCTTGCCAGACAACCGCCAGCAGAGGAATCATCCACGCCCATACGAGAATGGAAAAATTCCAACCGGGAAAAACCATCGCCAGCAAGCAGCCACTAGCAAGGGCGATGAGGCTACGGATCAGTAAACTCATGCGCCCATTCTTTTTTGTGCATCCGCCTCAAGCGCTGCCCAAAGCGAGTCGAGACCTCCTTGGACTTTTTGTTTGCTGCTTGGCAGATCGCCCGATGGGGCGTCTTTACCGAAGAGGTAATATTTGATTTTCGGCTCAGTGCCAGATGGACGCACAGCAAAGGATCTACCATCTTCAAGATCAACGATGATCATGCCTTCCTTGAGAATTGCATCACCCTCGGAGTCCTCGAAGTCGTCCTTGGAGAAATCTCTTACTCTGGAAACGGCAGATCCGTCTAGCTGCTCTGGCGGATTGTTAGAATAGGAATCAGCTAGTGCTTTAATTTTAGCCGCACCGTCTGCGCCTTCCATCACCATCGCTTTTCCTAACTCAAGGTGATAGCCGAATTCAGAATAGATTTCATCCATAAGCGCGGCGAGGCTCTTGCCTTCACTCTTTGCGTAGGCCGCCAGCTCTGCAAACATCACAGCCGCGCCGTTGCCATCCTTGTCACGGATGGTGTCGTTTCCTAAGTAACCATAGCTTTCCTCACCTCCGAAGATGAAGAAACGGGAGTATTCCAAACGGAGGTCACGGCTCTCTTTCTGGCTAAGCTCGCGGTAGTTTCCTTTTTTATCCGCAGGAATGGCATCTTCGTATTTTTGCAGTTTGGCAGCGATGTATTTGAATCCTGTGAGGGTATCGACAATGCCCACGCCAAACTTCTCCGCAATAGCACGTTGAAGTTCTGTGGTGACGAAAGTTTTAATCAACACGGCACGGCTTCGGTTAGAGTCAGTGATGACACCCTGCTCAAACAGAGTCTTGGTGCGATACCACGCCATCAGTGAGCCGATTTGATTTCCTGTTAGAAGTTGCATTTCTCCGGCATCATTGCGCACGGCGATGCCCATCCGGTCGCAGTCAGGGTCGGTGCCGATAACAATTTCCGCAGTCTCTTTTTCAGCCAGCTCGATCCCCATTGCCAACGCAGGTGCGTTTTCAGGATTGGGTGATTCCACCGTGGGGAATCTACCATCTTGCGTGTCTTGCTCAGCGACCGTTAGAACTTCAAAGCCCAGCTCATTGAGCAATGGCACGATGCAGTGCCCGCCCGTGCCGTGTAGGTTCGTGAAAACAACTTTAGTCTTTCCACCGGAGCTACTCTCCATCAGGTCTGGGCGCAGAAGTAAGGTTTTGGCATCGTCCATGTATTGACGATCCATCTCATCACCCAGCACATGTAGCGTGCCCTGCTCGGCTACTGAGTCATAGGCTTCACTGGTGATCGCGTTGACTTCTTGAATAATGCCAGAAGCATGCTCCTCAACGATCTGCGCACCTTGATTAAAGTAGGCCTTAAACCCATTATCATGAGCGGGGTTATGACTAGCTGTTAGAACCACCCCGGCGTCCGCATTGAGAACACGAATGGCATAAGAAATTTCTGGTGTAGCCCGTGGCCCATCGAAGAGATAAACGTCACAGCCCAAGTCTGTGCAAACCTTGGCGCAAAACTCAGCAAAGTCCCGTGAGAAATGGCGGGTGTCATGGCCGAGCACCATCGCTGGCTTGCGATCAATCCCCTCTGCCGCAAGGTAGTTTCTCAAATAGGTGATCATCCCACGGATGGCACGGCTGACGTTGTAGTAATTCATGGATGCGGTGCCCACGCACGGATGCTCGGGTCGTCCATTGACTCCACCTGCACCTTGCTCAGCCTCAGTGACTACCCGGCCGATCGTTCTGCCGCGCAGTCCACCCGTACCAAATGCCAGGGTTTTGAAAAACCGATCATTCAGCTCCTGCCACTCCCCCTGAGCCACTAGCTGATGAATCGCCTGCTCAGCCACAGGACTAGTGGTCCCTTCCAGCAGGGCTAAAATATTATCACGCGATGAAGTGAGTAGATCACCAGTGATGACGGCTTGTTCTAGGGATTGAGAAAGATCAGACATTTCGCGCTGGATGATAAGGCTCAAGCATGAGATTGCAATACTTGTTCGCGCCATGAGCGGTGATGTATGATCAACCTTATCTGACTTTATGAAATCTACTATTCAGCAAGCGATAGCAAAACGTGAACACCTGCTCACAAGTGAAACCAACGCCCTGCGCCTAATCGACGGCGATGGCGACGGCTTACCAGGCGTGTTTCTAGATAGTTATGCTGATCGCTGGCTGGCATCAACACGAACTGATCAGATCGATCCCAACCTCAGAGTCTGGTTAGAATCACAAGATCGTTCCGTTTACTGGAAGCGCCTAGACCAGCACGAAAAGGAATCTCCGCGCCGGCTCACAGGCCCATCAGCGGACGAGCCATTCATTGCTCGCGAAAATGGCATCAACTACCGCATACATTTTCAAGCAGGCTACTCGCAAGGCATCTTCCTCGATCAGCGGCTCAATCGTAAACGCGTGCGTGAGTTTTCTAGCGAAGGAAAAACTATACTTAACACCTTCGCCTACACCGGTGCGTTTTCTGTTTCCGCAGCACTTGGCGGCGCCACCACCACCACACTCGATCTCTCACAGGTCTATCTCGATTGGGCAAAAGAAAACTTTCAGGCGAACGAGCAAGACCCCGCCGATCACTATTTCTGCAAAGGAGACACCTTTCACTGGCTCAAGCGGTTCGCCCGGCAAGGCAGAACGTTCGATGGCATTATCCTCGATCCCCCCACTTTTTCCCGCGATGACAAAGGGAAAGTTTTCCGCGTAGAGAAGGATTATGATCGGTTAGTAGCCTTAGCCTACGCCTGCTTAGCCCCCGGCGGCTGGATACTCTGCTGCACGAACTGCCGGAAGCTTCATCCACGAGACTTCCTCCGCATGGTGCAAAAAGGCGCACCAAATACAAAACTCACCTCACTTAGCATGCCTGAAGAATACTCGGGCGAAAATTACCTCAAGTCCATCTGGGCACATAAATCCTAACACATCATGCCACACAACAACACCATCACCACAACCTGTCCGAGCTGCGCGCAGTCATTTGAAGTTGATGCCTCCATCGAGGGGCAAAAAGGACGCTGTGAGAATTGCCAAACGAAGTTTGTGATCGAAGAATCCGTGATCACAAGCCCACCCACCGCCGTCACCACCTCCAAGCCATCAAACAAATCTCCTCTATGGTTGGCATTATTGTTAGTGGCTGCGGCTGCTGCCTTCTGGGGATACACTCAGATCACTCAGGAAAAAGAACCTGCGCAAGCTGAGACAGAAGCCCCCCAGCCAGAAAGCTC
>JBMYYO010000067.1:0-5306 GCA_049609505.1 Akkermansiaceae bacterium
TACTTTATAGACCTCGGCATGAGTGCCAAAGAGGTGAAAAAGCTCGTCACCGTGGGTGATCCCATCACCCGCCGCAGTGAGCTCATTGAGATGGGTGACTGTGTAAACGTTAAGTCGCTCGATAACCGAGTATCCGTTTTTGTTCTGTTAGAGGCACTCAAGGCGATTAAGAAAAGCCGCCGCAAGCCCGCTTATGATTTCTACGCCGTCTTCACCGTGCAGGAGGAAGTAGGCATCCGTGGCGCTAATGTTAGTGCGTTAGAGATTCAGCCGGATTTTGGCTTTGGTCTTGATACCACCATTGCCTTTGACACCCCAGGCTCCCAACCTCAAGAACGCTGCACGACCATGCGGGAGGGCGCGGCCATCAAGATCATGGACAGCTCCACGATCTGTGATTACCGGATGGTTGCCTTCATGAAAAAAACCGCTGATGCTAAAAAAATCAAGTGGCAGCCAGAAATTCTCGCCGCTGGTGGCACTGACACCGCAGGCCTCCAACGCATGACTCCAGGAGGCTCCATCGCGGGTGCTATCTCCATCCCTACTCGGAACATTCACCAGAGTATTGAGATGTCTAACAAAAAAGACATCGAGGAGTGTATCAAACTTCTTGCCGCTTGTGTCTGTGATCTCGATAAGGGGAACTGGAAGTTCTAGCTCCTACAAATAAGATAATATTTCAAACTCCTAGTCTGCGCTACGATGTGCGGGCTAGGAGTTTTTTAGTGTTTCGCCATCGCTGAGGAGTGAAGGATGTCCGTCACCACTTTGGCTGGCTCCACGCCTGTTAGACGTTGATCGAGCCCCTGATACTTGAAGGATAACTTGTGGTGATCCATGCCGCAGCGCTCAAGAATTGTTGCGTGAAGATCGCGCACATGCACCTTCTGATCCGGAGTGATGATGTTAAATGAATAATCATCCGTCTCGCCGTAGCTCATGCCGCCTTTGACTCCTGCGCCAGCGAGCCATAGAGAAAAGGCTCTCGGGTGGTGATCCCGGCCATAATTCGTCTCACTGAGTCCGCCTTGTGAGTAAACTGTCCTGCCAAACTCACCCCCGAAAATAACCAGGGTGTCGTCTAACAATCCTCTACGTTTAAGGTCCTGAATCAGGCCATAACACGGCTGATCCACATCGCCGCATTGAGATTTAATATCGCGTGGTAGATTGCCGTGCTGATCCCAGCCACGGTGGAAGATCTGAGTGAAGCGCACACCGCGCTCAGCCAGCCGCCGTGCCATCAGCGCGCAGTAGGCGAAGCTTCCTGGCTTGCGGGCTTCTGGGCCATAGAGATCAAAGGTTTCCTGAGATTCCTTAGACATGTCAGTTAGCTCAGGCACGGACATTTGCATCCGATAAGCCATCTCATACTGCTCAATGCGGGTTTGGATTTCCGGATCTCCCACATTCTCCAACGTTTTATAGTTGAGCTTAGATAAGCCGTCTAACATCTCGCGCCGTAGTTTCCGGTCAATGCCTGGAGCGTCCTTGAGATAAAGTACAGGATCACCCTGCGAGCGGAGGTTGACGCCTGCGTATTTACCGGGCAAGAAACCTGAGCCCCACAGCCGTGCTGAGATGGCTTGCACATTTGAGTAAGGGCTGGAGTGCTGAGCGTGTAGCACACAAAACGTAGGCAAATCATTGTTGAGAGAGCCCAGCCCGTAGGACAGCCAAGAGCCCATTGATGCTTTACCGGACTGCATGCTACCCGTGTACATGAGCTGGTTAGCCGGTTCATGGTTGATAGCATCCGTGTGCATGGACTTGATCACACAAATGTCATCCGCCATCTTGCCTGTCCACGGCAAGAGATCAGAAACCCAAGTGCCATTTTCTCCGTATTGTTTGAACTTGGTGAAGGACTTGGCCACAGGAAACTTAGCCTGCCTTGCTGTCATACCCGTGAGCCGCTGTCCGGATTTTACTAGAAAGTCCTTAATGTCCTTTTTGAAATGCTTCTCGAGCTGAGGTTTATAATCGAAGGTTTCAAGCTGCGATGGCGCACCGATCAATGAAACATAAATCACGCGCTTCGCCTTGGGCGCAAAGTGAGAAGAGCCAGTTGCCTTGGAAACGGCGCCCAGAAGCCCTTCAGGGATCATGGATGCCAGGGCGGCACCGCCCAGCCCCATTGCGTTTTTGCGGAAAAACTGCCGCCGCGTTAGCGCCGTGTTGTGGAGGTCTATGGTTTTAGCGAGGTCGTGCGGATTCATGCCAAGTCGTGCAAATTTCTTTAGTCGTGTAAATGTATGATGAATACGGCTGAAACTCAAACACCTTTCCGTAAATCATCCGCACTTTTGAGATAACTGCGGTTGCCGAGGAAACCCAGGGCGGCCAAGCTAGGGGGAGAGTTGAATGAATCGCTCTAGCCGTTATGAAATCAACCATCTGCAGCGAGTAGCAGGTAGCGCGTAGTCGCAAGCGTGTGGTCAAGTTCCTTGTTTTGATGCTGCTGTCTCGCTTGCGGCTACTAGCTACTTGCTGCTGAGTCTCGCTCTTATATCTCCATGTCTTCGTTAGCCTGTCCTTAGCTTGATCACCCTGCGAGGAAACCCTAAATATCCGATTGTCATGGTCTGTCTCTATGCTAAACCATCCCCGCCCATGAGCCACTTCATCAGATTATCCATCATCCGCCTCGCCTTGCTTGTCACAGCTCTCGTCGCTCTGTCCGCACCAGCCGCTCACGCCGCTGGCGATCACAAAACACCCGAGTTTAAAACCCGCATGGAGCAATTCCCTGCCGAAGAAGCCGATAAAAAAATTCAAGGCATCTGGGAAATCATCAGCTACCGCGCCTCCGAGCAGCCGTTCCTTGTGGTGGCAACCATCATCTTTATTCTGGCGATCATCCACACTTTCTTTGCGGTGCCGTTGACCAAGTATTCACATAAGCTTCAGCACGATCATGATGCAATGATCCGCCGCCAAAAAGAAGCCGCTGGAGAGTCAGCAAAAGCGGATGATATGGTGAGTTTTAAGGCGACGTTTTTTCACTTTCTTGGAGAAATTGAAGCCATCTTCGGCATCTGGGTAATCGTCCTGATCACTGCGATCATCGGCTTCTATGATGTGGAAACAGTAAAGGGCTACATCACCACGGTGAATTTTACTGAGCCAATGTTTGTGGTTATCATCATGGCCCTCGCTTCCACGCGCCCAGTGCTTCGTTTTGCGGAGAACTGCCTTAGCTTTTTTGCTAAGTGGGGGAGAGAAACTCCATCCGCTTGGTGGCTATCCATTCTCATCGTTGCGCCCATTCTTGGATCATTCATCACAGAGCCAGGCGCTATGACTATTGCGGCCATGTTGCTTGCTAAAAAATTCTACAAGCTCAAACCTAGTCCGAAGCTAGCTTACGGAACCCTTGGTCTGCTTTTTGTGAATATTTCCGTAGGAGGAGTTCTAACAAATTTCGCAGCACCACCGGTGCTGATGGTGGCGAAGAAATGGGGGTTAAGCACACCTGAGATGCTCATGCACTTTGGTGATAAAGCGATCATCGGTATTTTGCTTTCCACAGCGCTCTACTATGTGGTTTTCCGCAAAGAACTAACAGGTCTTGCAAGCAAACTTGAGGATCATGATGGAGATGGTAAAGGTGACTTACGGGATGATCACAGCCGCCCGATTCCTCTTTGGATTACCGTTACCCATCTGTTCTTCATGGCATGGACCGTCTTTTTCGCCCACGAGCCAGCACTGTTCATCGGCGGCTTTCTGTTCTTCTTGGCCTTCCGTCAGGGCACAGCGCACCACCAGTTTAATATGAATTTGAAGGGGCCGATTCTTGTTGGCTTCTTCCTCGCCGGACTTGTTATCCACGGGGGGCTTCAAGGGTGGTGGCTTGGGCCAGTCATCACTGAGCTCAAGGAAGTGCCGCTATTCATTGGCTCTGTGGTGTTAACTTCATTTAACGATAACGCAGCCATCACCTTCCTAGCTAGCCAGGTTAGCGGACTTGGGCCAGAGCTTAAATACGCAGTGCTAGCAGGTGCCGTCTGTGGGGGTGGTCTTACTGTGATTGCTAACGCGCCTAACCCAGCTGGTCAGGCACTACTCAGCCGATTCTTTGGTGATGGTGTTTCCCCTGGAAAATTACTCATGGGTGCCTTTGTTCCAACCGTGATTGTTTCCTTGGTGATGTTATTATTCCCCGACGATACCGTGGATCAAATCTTCGATGAGCCAAAAGCTCCCGAGGCAAAACACGAACAAGTGGAGCACTAGCACTAGGGCCGGGAGTTAACAACTATCTATTTAATCCCATGTTTACTGGTTTGATAGAAGCCACCGGCACGGTTCTCTCCCTTGAGGAAAGAGGCGAGCAAGCGCGGTTGTCTATCCAGCTTCCATTCGCTGGCGAGCTTACCGATGGCGAATCCGTAGCCGTCAATGGCTGCTGCCTCACGGTGGTCTGCCATGATGAAACGAACGCCAGCTTTGATGTGCTGAACCAGACACTCAAGGTCACTTCTCTGGGTGGACTCAGTGACGGCTCACAAGTAAACTTGGAGCGTGCAATGCTCGCAGGGGGTCGTTTTGGCGGGCATTTTGTGCAGGGGCATATTGACGATACAGGAGAAATCATTGACCTCTCAGAGCATGGGAATGATCATCGGTTAGAGGTCTCTTTGCCTGCGGAAATTCATAAGCTCTGCATCGATAAAGGCTCCCTTGCCATCGATGGGATTTCTCTGACAATCGCAGAGTTGTTAGAGGACTCAGCAGTTTTCTGGATCATCCCACACACCATGCAGGAAACTCACCTTGGTTCTGCTAAAGTTGGCCAAAAGGTGAACCTTGAGGCTGATGTGATTGCCAAGCATGTGGCCAAGCTTGTTAACAAGAGCTAGCGCGAATATCGGCGCAGCTCGAAGGTTTCAAATTCCTCTAACACTTCCATGGTTGGGAACTCGGATTCAAACTCTGGGAAGCGGGTATCGCCCGCATAGTCCTGATAGACATGAGACACGAGGATTTCATTGAGCTGCGGCATGAACAGCGCATACACCTGTGCTCCTCCAATGATATAAACGTCATTATGCCTCAGCTCTAGCTGCCGCAGATCTTCAGGAGCATGAATCACTTCCGCTCCATCAGCCTGCCAGTTTGTATCACGAGTGAGAACGATGTTTTGCCGTTTCGGGAGAGGTTTCCCAATCGAGTCCCAAGTCTTACGCCCCATCACAATGGGGTGGCCCGTAGTAAACTTGCGAAAAACCTTCAGATCCTCTGGCAGATGCCACGGTAGATCTCCATCGCGTCCGATAACGCGATCAGTTGTCATTGCG
>JBMYYO010000067.1:5316-15813 GCA_049609505.1 Akkermansiaceae bacterium
GTGAGTTTCATGGCGGATCGATACAGTAGGGTGGTGGTGCCAACAAAGCTGGTGCTAAAGAAAGTTGAGGTTGTCTTTGCGGCGGATTCTGAGATTGAATGCTCAATCTCTCAAGCTCAAACTATAATTACTACTATGAACATTAAGCGAATTGTTGTTTTTTTCTTTGTGTACTCGCATTGATATCTTGTAGCCGTCAAGTCGTTGAGGAAAAAGCTGACCCAGGTATCGAAGTGGTGAGTTCGTATTTGAATCCAGCACACTATGACTCTGCAAGAGGAGCGAATAAAGAAGCTCTGGCGGCACTGATTGATCCTGTGTTTATGAAAAAAATTGAAGCAGAGATGCCTCCTAAAAAGTTGAATAGCCACCACGTTAAAGAGCTAATATCAGTTGAGTCAAAGGGGGATAGCGTGGTTGCTATTGTTGATCATGGGATGGCGAAGTCTGAGCTTACGTTTAAGACTATCGAGAGAGAGGGAAAAACCTACATTAGCCCTCCACCGATCAAATCAGCAACGCGTAAATACTTTGATGTGGCGCATTCCAAAGCTGACTGCGATGGGTAAAGCTATCCTCTACACGCTCACCTTCGCCTTGATGTGGGGGGCGGGATCGTAGTCGCGGAGTTCGAAGTCTTCTCCGGTGAAACTGAAGATGTCTTTGACTTCGGGGTTGATCCACATGGTGGGGAGTTTTTTGGGGGTGCGCTGGAGTTGGAGTTTGGCTTGCTCGATGTGGTTGCTGTAGAGGTGGAGGTCACCGAAGGTGTGGACGAAGTCGCGGGCTTCATAGCCGCAGACTTGGGCTACCATTTGGGTGAGAAGGGCGTAGGAGGCGATGTTAAACGGCACGCCGAGAAAGAGGTCTGCGCTGCGCTGGTAGAGCTGGCAGGAGAGGCCGGGTTTGTCTGCATCAATGTCATGCACGTAGAATTGAAAGAGCATGTGGCAGGGGGGGAGTGCCATCTTATCGACTTTGCCGACGTTCCATGCGGAGACGAGGTGGCGGCGTGAGTGCGGGTTGTTTTTCAATCCGTCCATGAGTCTGGTAATTTGATCAATGACCTCGCCATCGTCGCCTTCCCAGCGTCTCCACTGCTGGCCGTAAACGGGGCCGAGTTCGCCGTTTTCATCGGCCCATTCATCCCAGATGCGTACGCCGTTTTCTTTGAGGTAGGCGATGTTGGTGTCGCCTTTGAGGAACCAGAGTAGCTCGTGAATAATCGAGCGGAGATGGAGCTTCTTGGTGGTGAGGCAGGGAAAACCTTCGCGGAGATCGTAGCGAGCTTGTCGCCCAAAAACGGAGACGGTGCCAGTGCCAGTACGGTCTGTGCGGGGCTCACCGTTTTCGAGAACATCGGTGAGGAGATCAAGATACTGCTGCATGGGGGAAGATTGGAGAGACAAGATTGAAGATACAAGATGAATCAGTCATTTCGTCCGGTTGGTGGAGAAAGTTGGGGGCACAAAAAAAGCGGAGCCTCGGGTGAGGACTCCGCTTTTGGGAAAATAGGCGGGTTTGATTACCCGAGATAAACACTCTCTTTACCAAACTTCTCGGTGAGGAGGTAGTAAACGGTGCCGCGCTGCTTCTGGTTGATACCCTTCATCTGGGCCATAACATCTGCGACAGCTTTGGACTTGGCATCTGCATCATCGATACCGAGTTTTTTGGTGAGGAAGCCGTCCTCTACGCGTTTAAGCTCCTCTGGGTCCGTTGCTGAAACGAGGGAAGCGTCAACGCTCTGGTTGGCGATGCCGAGTCCTTTAACGATTTTTTCAAGGAGGGCATCGTTGACCTTTACACCAAGGTCGTTGAGTTGAGCGGTGGATTTTGCGATGTTTTTTTCTGCTGACATAGTAGTATTTTGTTTGGTTGGTTACGTGAATGAAAATAAGGGTTTTCGCTTATTTAGATTTGAAACTAAGGGTGAATGTCACATTCACAAGGTGAAAAATTCTATCTGCGCGCTCTGGCTGTGTGATTAGTCGTCTTTGCTCGGTTTGCGGCGGAGATTTTTTTTGTTAGCGTGTTTGGTTTTGTCATCCAGCATGCGGTTTTTGGCTCGTCTGGAGCGGCGTCGTTTTTGGCGGCGGATTTTCTCCCGTGCTTGTTGTCGGGCGGATTTTTTTCCATCGCGCATTTCCTCTAGCTGCTCGCAGAGTTCTCTTCGTGCGAGGAAGCGGTTCAGCTCACGTGACCGCTGCTGCTGGCATTTTACCTCGATGCCGCTTGTGGTGTGTTTGAGATAGACGCAGGAAGCGGTTTTGTTGATTTTCTGTCCTCCACTACCGCTGCCTTGGATGAATTTTTCCACCAAGGTATCCTCCGTGATGCCAAGCTCTGCCATACGGGCTTCCAAGGCGGCATGTTTCTCAGGGGAGGGCATGGGAATGGTGAATTATGAGTGGTGAATTATCCGATGGTGGCGATGTATTCTTTGACGGCGCGGGTGGTTTCTCCAGCCACGTCCGCTCTGACGGTGGCGAAGGGCGGCACGAACCACGGATAGGAGCCTACTACATCACTGATGACGGCTATTTCTCCATCGCAGGTTTGTTTGTTATCTTTGGCTTTACAGCCGATTCCGATAGTGGGGATAGATAGTTTTGCGCTGATTTGTGCGGCTACTTTTGGGATGACGCTTTCTAACACAATGGCGAAACATCCTGCCTCTTGCAGTGCTAGTGCCCCTTCGAGAATGGCGGCGGATTCGGCTTCCGTTTTGCCTTTTTTCTTATAGCCGCCTTCTTCTAATACTCGCTGAGGGAGCATTCCGTGGTGGCCGATCACGGGAATGCCTGCGGCGACGATAGCACGGACTTTTTCCACCTGGTTGACCCCGCCTTCGAGCTTTACCACATCGGCACCCGCCGCCACTAAAGCACGGGCTGAGCTTACGGCTTTCTCTGGATTGTCATAACTGTGGATCGGGAGATCGCCAATAATAGTGGAGTTTTTTACGCCTCTTGCAACGGCTGCCGTGTGATGCAGCATCATGTCCAGAGTGACGTGGGTGGTGTCAGGGAAACCAAGCACAACCATGCCAAGTGAATCTCCCACGAGGATGAGATCCACGCCTGCTTCATCTAACAATTTACCTGTGGCGTAGTCATAAGCCGTCAGGGCGGAGATGGGGCGTTTCCCTTTCAGCGAGGTGATGGTGGCTGCTTTTGTGAGAGAATCCATGGCGCGAGTCTAGGAGGGCTGCCTTCAGACGTCGAGGAAAGTTACCAAACGGATTGCACAAGAGTGAGTGGGGGCTCTCCGGAATCGAGGTGGGCCAAGTGCTCGCTGATGCTTGCGCTGTCCCCTGGGAGGTGCATGTCTGGACGAATGTCGGCTAGGGGTTGAAGCACAAACCGCCGTTCTGTCATTTCTGGATGAGGGATATTGAGGATGCTATCAGTGAGGGTTTCGCCTCCGAAGTAGAGGATATCTACATCAATGATGCGGGGGGCGTTTGTTTGGTAAACGGTGTCCCTTCCTAGGTGAAATTCAATGCCTTGCGTGTATTCTAACAGCTCGTAGGGCGTGCCTATGTAGTCGATCTCCAGGACGGTGTTAAAGAAATCTGGCGAATCAGGAGGGCAATTTACTGGCTCGGACTGATAAACGGGCGCCACCATGTAGTTTGCGTCTGCAGGCATCAATTGGCACAGCATGTCACGGGCTACTTGCAGGTGAGTGAGCCTGTTGCCTAGGTTGGAACCAAGGGCGATGCCTACGCGGGTTGCCATGATTGGAAAAGATGATTACAGGTTGAAGAATAAACAATTATTTCAGCCCTAAAACATCCTGCATGTCGTAAAGACCAGCTGGCTGGTTTTGGAGCCAAACGGCAGCGCGGACGGCACCTGAGGCGAAGGTCATTCTGCTGGATGCCTTGTGCGTGAGCTCTACTCTCTCGCCATCGGCGGCAAACATTACGGTGTGATCCCCCACAACATCACCTCCGCGGAGAGTGTGCATACCTATCTCTTGGTTTGGGCGGGCGCCGATGTTGCCTACTCGTCCGTGTGCGACGTCGTCCTCGTAGCTGGTGTTGGTTTCTTTATTGAGGATTTCTAACAGCCTGCGGGCAGTGCCAGATGGGGCATCAATTTTATGGCGGTGATGCATTTCTGTGACTTCGATATCAAAGCGGTCATTACCGAGGATTTGCGCTGCTTTTTGAGTGAGGTAGAAGAGAGTGTTTACCCCAACGGAAAAGTTAGGGGCAAAGACAATAGGGAGAGTTTCTGCAGCTTGTATAATGCGTGCCTTTTCCTCGTCGGTGTGGCCTGTTGTGCCGATGACGAGAGCGGTGCCCGATGCTAGAGCTGCGTCTAACACTTGATTGGTGAAGTGATGGACTGTGAAATCAATGGCGGCATCCACACCAGTGAAGGATGCGGCAAGGTCATCACCAGCGTCATGGGTGCTTGAGACCTCGGTGTCAGGGTTTTCATTGCCGGCTTCGATGAGGGTTTGGCCCATGCGGCCGGAGCGACCTGTGATAAGAAGTTTAGTCATAGTGGATAAATCGTTAGTTCAAGGATGATTGAGAATTTGTTAGTAGGGGAGTTAGGCTGGGGTGTAGCTTCCGCCATAACCAGGCTCGTAGAGACTAAACCGAAGGATTTTCGCCATCTGCGGGAAGTGCTTATCAATGCTATAAACACGATAGTTATACATGCAAGCAATGGTTGCGATGATGCAATCGTTCCACGGCACAGTGAGTCCAGCGTCGCGGAGTTTCCATGAGGTTTCCATCGCTTGCCGCCAGATTTTGTGATCGCTTGCTCGATAAGGGAGGATGTCAAAATACTTCTGCATTTTCGCCCGCTCATTCTGCCGTGCGCCACCGAGAACTTCTAACTCAACGGGGCCACATAGCAGCGCTTGGAACTCATCCAGTAGCCCTTTGACTCCGGCTTTGACTTCAATTCTCCCGTTCTTACGAGACGCCTCGATCCAGCAGCATGAATCGACCAAAACCATGGATTGGATAGGGTAAAAACTCTGCATCAACTCGGGCTGGTTGGGTGGGCTGGGTGAGGAGTTTCTCTAGCGGTCAAGTGCCTGCACTTCTTCTGGTGTGTGTGGGTAGTCAAACTCACCTTCCATTAGCATGCTGCCGAATTCTTTGGCCATCCTTCTGCGCACAAATTCTTTTACGGCCTTGCTGACTGCAGGGCTTTTCTTGGTCTCGCCAGTCATTTGCAAGACTTGCTCTAAAGTCTGCTCTTCAATGTCAATGGTGATTCTCATGGGGGTAATATGATGCTATATGATGAAAAGTCAACATGAAAATGATGATTTTCAATATCCCCTTGAGAAACTTATAGCAGGCCGTAGTCGGTGAGAGATTTCTTGAGGGTATCAAGATTGCTCTCTGATAGATTAACCAAAGGTAGGCGCAGTTCATCAGTGCAGTGGCCTTGGAGGGAGACGGCTGTCTTGATCGGCACCGGATTGGTATCGATGGACATAAGAGTTTTGAAGAGTGGCTCATACTTAGCCTGCGTAGCCTCAGCATCGGCAACGCGTCCCTCAGACATAGCTTGCACGAGGCCTGCCATGACACTGGGGATTAAGTTAGTAGCCACTGAAACAAGCCCAACAGCACCACGTTTCATAAACTCAATGGTAAGCGGATCATCACCGGATAGGATTTGAAAATCATCAGGGAGTGCCGCGCGAATTTGGGTAACTCGCTCGGGATCACCGCCTGCTTCTTTGTTGGCAATGATCGTTGGGCAATCAGCCGCAAGCCGGGCGATGGTGTCCACGGCGATCTCAACAACGGAACGTCCAGGGATGGAGTAAAGCATGACGGGAAGGTCCGTGGCACTAGCAATTGCCTTGTAGTGCTGATAGAGGCCTTCTTGGGATGGCTTATTGTAGTAGGGGCAAACTTGCAGTGTGCCATCGACGCCTAGCTTCGCGGCTTCGGTGGTCAAGTGGATAGCTTCAGCAGTAGCGTTCGCTCCCGTGCCGGCGATCACCTTGACTCTGCCAGCTGCGTATTTGACGGCTAGCTCGATCACCTTTAAATGCTCCACGCCTTGGAGGGTGGGGGATTCTCCCGTGGTTCCACAGGGCACGATGCCTTGTACGCCGCCCTCTACTTGGCGGTCAATAAGTGTGCGAAAAGCCTCGGTATCGATCTGGCCATTGCGGAACGGAGTGATAAGCGCGGTATGTGTGCCTTGGAACATGCGGGTCTTTTAGTGCTGAAGTGTGAAGTTTCAAGCGTGAAGTTGATCAAGGCGCAGGGCTTGGCTTCAGTGCTTGGTAGGCGAGGGCGAAAAGTGCCAGAATGAGAGCCAGGCCGAGGGGCCAAATGAAGAGCTCCTCCCGGGTGACGGTGCTGTGAGTTTTGATCTCGGTTTTTTCTAACTGATCGATTGATTGAAACGTCTCGCGGAGCTTTTCTGTGTTCCTCACGCGGTAGTATTCCGCCTTAGTGACCTTGGCGATTTTCTCCAAAGTATCGGTATCGAACTCCTTCTGTGGATAGGCCTGCATACCATTTCTTAGCCTGCCTTCCTCTGTGCCGATGGCGACGGTGTAGATCTTGATCCCGAGCACTGCGGCCTTTTTGGCGGCCTCCATGGGGGAGATTTTGCCAGTGTTGTTAGATCCATCCGTGACGAGCACTACTACTTTGCTCTTTGATTCCTTATTCCAATCATTCAGGCGGGTGGCGGAGGCTGAGATGGCGGATCCGATAGCGGTGCCTTGCTCTTGCACGAAGCCGGGGCGCAGCTCCCTAAGCTGCTCAATTAGCCAATCATGCTCTAGTGTGATTGGGCTTGTGACGTAGGGTCGGCCTGAAAATGCTACGATGCCTATCCGATCATTTGAGCGGCTTTTGATAAAACTTTCCGCCGTGGACTTCGCCGCCGTGATGCGCTGTACGTTGCGCCCATGGAGGTTAAAATCAACGATCTCCATAGAGTAGGAAATGTCCAATGCCAAGATGATATCGATACCGCTTGCTGTGTGGTCTGAGTGGGTTTCTTGGATCTGTGGACGAGCCATCGCTATGATTGCAAAAAACAATGCAGGGATCATAACCGGGAAGTTGAATCTCCCCGTGTAACGTTTTGGTTTTTGCCCCAGACTAACAAGAATGGATAAAGTGGAAAAAGTAATCGCCGCAGGAGTGCCCACCTTACCACGGAGAAACAACAGAGGGATCAGCAGCAAAAGACCAAGCAGCCACCAAGGGGAGGCAAACACAAAGTTCTGGAGGGAATCAGGCAGAGGGACGGAATGGTAAGTGGTGAGTATTGGCTGGCGAATTACGGTTGCCGCTCGATGGTCGATAATAGAGCCTCAGCATCGTCAATGAGCTGGGCTGGGTTCGGGTGATCGGCGGGTGCGTATTTCAATTGGGAAAGATCGTGCAGGAAATCTGTGATGGAGGTTTTTAAATCCGGGTGGATGTTTTGCAGGGCAGTTTTGCGTAGTGTGAATTCCTCGTTGGTTTCGAATAACGCGGGGTCCTTGAATGCCGCTTCTAGGTAGCGACGGATGATGATGGAGATCCGCGTGGCGAGGGTTTGCGGTGGGGTTTGCTCTGCGTTTTCTCTGAGTGTTTTTAATCGAGTGCGAGCATCGTCTAACAAACTCCGGCGGCTTGCTGCTGCGGCCTTTGGTTTGAAAATGAAATAGAGAATCACCGCGAGGGTGATGATGCCGGCGGCGATAGATACCCAGAACCACCACTCGTGCCAGATGGGTGTGGGTGGGGGGAGAAACGGGCTGGGGTCCGTGATGTCTTTGAGCGGTGGCATGGAGTGGGAAACATTATGATGTGCGCCTACGGGTGCGTGCCTTGAATAAGCGATGCAGGGCAGGGAGGTAATCTCGGTTTGTCCGTAAGTTTAAGTGATCGATTCCTTGCTGCTTGAAAAGTAGATCTAACCCTTCGCGCTGTCTGCGGAGGAGCTTGGAGTAGCCCATTCGTAAGTTGCTGTTAGAGGTGTTGACGGTGGTTTGCCAGCCGGTTTCTGGATCAGCGAGGGTGACGGTGCCGACGTTTGGTAGCTCTTCTTCAAACGGGTCTGTCACGCGCAGTGCGATGGTATCATGCTTGCTGGCGAGTGCTCCCATTGGCCGCTTGAGGTCGTGATCAAAGAAGTCAGAAATCAAAAAGACTAACGATTTCTTTTTCACCGTGTGGGTGAGAAACTGGCATGCCTTAGGGATGGCTGTGCGCGCGTCCTCAGGATCTGCGGCAAGGATCTCACGGATCATGCGCAGGATGTGGCGGTTTCCTTTGGCGGGAGGAAGGTAAAGGAGCGGCTCGTTGGCAAAGAGAAGGAGGCCTGTTTTATCTCCATTGAAGTTAGCGCTAAATGCCAGAATGGCGGCGAGTTCTGCGGCGAGCTCTCTTTTACTAAGGTGCTGGCTGCCGTAGATGCTCGATCCCGAAACATCCACTGCGAGGATTAGAGAAAGCTCACGTTCCTCGCGAAACGTCCGGATGTAGGGCGTGTCTTTCCGTGCCGTAACGTTCCAATCAATGAAGCGAGTTTCATCACCGTGTTGATACTCGCGGTAGTCCTCGAAGTCTAGCCCGCTGCCCTTAAACGATGATTGATACTCGCCGCTAAAAGTCTCCCGCGCAAGCTGCCGTGCCTTGATCTCCAGCTTGTGGACACGGCGCATGATTTCATCTATGGATTCGGGAGTCATCGGCGGGGAAAGAATGGGGGGGGAGTTTGAAGTTTCAAGTTTGAAGTTTCAAGAGCTTGGTGAGCTACCCGCAGTTTTCCGCGATGGCGATTCCGGCGAGATGGCCTGTGGTCCAAGCGTTTTGGAAATTAAAGCCACCAGTGATGCCATCGATGTCTAACACCTCCCCCGCAAAATAGAGCCCAGGAGTGAGCTTGCTCTCCATGGTTTTGAGGTTGACCTCGGGGAGATGCACGCCACCGCAGGTGACAAATTCATCCTTATTGATGCTCTTGCCAGAAACTTCATATTGGCCGGCTCGGAGTTCCGTTTCTAACCGCTTGGCGGCATCCTTAGATAGGTGAGACCACGTACAGGCTTCGTCGATTTCTGCATGACGGCACAGGCTGTCCCAGAGCCGTTTTGGGAACTGCGCAAGCGGCGATCTTCCCCGCACGAGCCTCTTGCTCCACACCGCGCGAGTTTCCTGAATCAACGCAGCCAAATCTTCACCAGGTGTCCAATCAATGGTAATGTTGAATCGATAATCTTTCTCATGCAGCAGCCTTGCGCCCCAAGCAGAAAGCTTCAAAATCCCCGGCCCACTCAGACCATGATGAGTGATGAGCATAGGGCCATCGGCGGTAAGTTTCTCCCCGTTCACCGAAACCCTCGCCGAACTAACAGAAACTCCCGGAAGGTGGGCCAGCCGCGGGTCATCGATGTTAAACGCAAATAACGATGGTACATTGGGGATGAGCTTGTGATCGAGCGATGTCGCCAGCTTTGCACCCGCCGCTAAACGTGTGCCTCCCGTGGCTAACAGGATGTTTTTTGCTTTGAGAGAGTTGTCATTCTTTGTTTCTAACAAAAATATTCCATCGCGTTTTTCAACGCTCGTCACACTGGTGGAAACTTGAATGGCAATACCTGATTCTTCAGCCGCGCTCATCAAGGCATCAATGATCGTTTGCGAGCTGTTTGTCACTGGGAACATCCTGCCGTCTGATTCCGTCTTTAGCTCTACGCCGCGCTCCTCAAACCACTGCACGGTGTCACCCGAGCACCAGCGGTGAAACGGACCGATCAATGACTTATGCCCACGGGGGTAGTGCGCCGTGAGGGGCTTTGGCTCGAAACATGCGTGTGTGACGTTACACCTGCCACCACCAGAGATCTTGACCTTGCCGAGCAGGTGGCCGGTTTTTTCCAGAATCAAAATTCTGCTGCCCGGCGCGTGCTCAGCGCATTGGATCGCGCCGAAGAACCCCGCCGCGCCGCCGCCGATGACAATCAAATCCCAGTCAGTTTTTAACTGATCCATGATGGCTAAACTTCCTCCTCTAGCTCGAACTCCGCCCAAGCAATGGAGTGGTTCAGTTCCACCACTGAGTGCTCGATGAGCATGTCAACATCTGGCTCTTCGTCCTTGCTGTTGAAGGCTAGCAGCGGGCCGCCATGCTCGATGTGCGGCGGATCAGACTTCGCTCCAGACTCGCGCACGTAGAACCAATCCAGAATGCCTTCGCCAGTATCGGGGAGCCACTGCACAATAAGCTCAATGTTCATGATCGGGTCCTCATCGCCTAGATCACGTTGGTTTTTCAGATCCTCATCATCGCAATCAATGCCAGCGAGGACTTCAAGCTGAGACTCCTCTTGGCGGGAACCGAGGGATTCTTCGATCTTTGGAAAAACGGCGTCTTTGGTGGTAATAATTCTCATGGGAAAAGTAGTGGTAGATTGTTCTGGAGCGGGTTTAACCACGGAATGCTAACAGAATTTTTTCATGTGGTATGCCTGCTTGCAGGAGTTGGCATATTG
>JBMYYO010000068.1:0-15698 GCA_049609505.1 Akkermansiaceae bacterium
ATCCATTCACCACACTAAACCCGATGGTGGGCGTTGTGGAGTTCCCTAAATACCGCCGCTGCACGGTGGCAGACATCCCTGGCTTGATCGAGGGCGCACACGATAATCGAGGTCTTGGCCATGAGTTTCTCCGCCACATCACACGCTGTCGCTTGCTGCTGTTCGTCATCGATATGGCAGGTAGTGAAATGCGAGATCCGATTGAGGACCTACAAACCCTGCGGAAGGAAATCAAACTCTACGATCCCGAGGTGGCTGATTTCGATTGGCTCGTCGTGGCAAATAAAATGGACCTGGAAGGAGCCGAGGAAAACTTGGAGATCTTCAAGCAGCGATTCCCCAAGGTGACCATCGTGCCCATTTCCGCTGAAAACGAAGAGGGGCTAGAGCCGCTCCGGGAGGAAATGGATAAGCGTGTAGGCTACCGGCGCGATAACGTGGATTAGGGCAACCACTACATCTGGCTTGCGCTTGAGGTAAATTTAGAAAAGATCACAGCATCATGGCTGGCTTACCCGAACAACCTTACCAACACCTTGATGGCCTGTCGGTCCGTGTGGATGATGTGGTTTACATGCCAAGTCTGGACGCCCCCGCGGATAAACCTCATCCGTTTGTGTACTTCATTACCATCGTTAATGACACCACCGAGCAAGTGCGGATCTACGGCCGCAAGTGGGTGGTGCGGCAATCAAGCGGAGAAACAACCGTGGTAGAAGGCGAGGGCGTGGTCGGTCAGACTCCCGTGCTTGAGCCAGGTGATGATTTCTCCTATAACAGCTACCACATCACAGGGGAGGATGCCTTGGTGTCCGGCAGTTTCTTTGGGGCCACCGCCTCAGGTTCCCGCGTGAAGGCACTGATCCCTGAGTTCAAACTTGAGCTGCCAGATTGGGCTTGAGTCATGCTTGCTATCCGATGATCTACATCGTGGCAAAACAGCGAACCCTCTCTACAAAAAATACCGTGACTGAACGAGCAGCCACGGTGCTAACATGAAAGTTTTTGCGAGTGGCACTACTTGCGGCGGCGCAAGATCAGCGCGAGACCACTGAGGCCGAGTAGGGCGGTGCTGGATGGCTCAGGCACGGGAGTAATATCCAAGGCATGAAGGCCAACTCCAGTGGTATTATTCGCATCAGCCACTGACATGGTGATGGTCGTGCCAGCAGGAATGTAGAGCTGATCATTGCCGTCTAGCCCAAATTGCAGGAAGTTCGGAGTAGGAGCATCTCCCGTATCATGGTAGCTCCCGGCGTCACCAGTAATACTCATAATAAAGCTGTCTGATGCATCGCTGTAGCCGTAAGTGGAAAGATTGATGGTTGATTGGCTGGTGAAGTCATCGCTATAAGTCAATCCGTCAAAGGCAGAGCTTGTGAGAATCACGTCTTCGGCACCAAGCCAGTTGTTAAAACTTAGACCATTGAGAATCACATCGCTTCCAGAAAAAGTAATGGAGAGGTTCTGGGTGTTTCCCACGCGATCCTCTTGGTTTCCGAACGGAGCAGTTTCCGTGTCCAGATCCACAGCGCCGAGGAAACGGGAAAAACCAGCCGCAGTATTCTGGCTGACTTGGGTAGGGTTGTTGTTAGGTGTATTGCTGTCAGATCCTGTTACAGTAATCGTTATGCCGCCAGCGCTGTAGGTGGCTGTGTCACCGTAAAGTTGATTGCCAGTTCCGCTGTTGTTTCCTGATAGGGTAAAGTCCGAGTGCAGGACGGTGGTTGCTTGGGCAAGGCCCAGGCTTGCAAGTGTGCCAAGGGTTGAGATGAAGATATGTTTTTTCATGAGTTTAGTGTCTTGTGAACGTGGATTTAGATCCGCAGACCAGAAAAACTACCAGCGATCATGCCTCATCAAATTACAAACCTACCGATTCTGCTGGTATCATATTGGTGCCGGTTTGCTCTGGACATCCTGACTCTATAGCAATTAGCTGTATGGCATGATCAGATCACTGAGTCACCGTTCCTTGCCAGAAGCCATGGCTGAGGAGTTAGAAAAAAGCATCTGGAGCGGAACTTTGCGAAATCATTTACCAGGTAGGCGGGTGTTGGCAAAGAGATACTCAGTAAGCCCAAGAACCGTGGTTTCCGCTCTTAGCTTGCTTGAGATACGGGGTTTTCTTGAACCTGCAGAACCCGGTAAGCGAAGGAAAATCATCCTGCCGAAGGCTTCAAAAAACAAGAATCAAGCATCGAAACAATTGCTGATTCTGCACCAATCACTAGCGCCACTCACAGTGGTGTCAACTATCATGCTCCATGAGATCCAGACGATGTGGACTGAAAAATTTGGCATGGTACACTGGGCGCAAGTGGACTTCGGGCGATACCAGAATCCTGGGCACCTGCTTGACAAGCTGATCGAACGCCACCAAGCGGATGCCGTCATCCTACTACTACCCACGGATGGCTGGAGTGGTCCCGCTCTCGAACGCCGTCCCGTCTTTCAGTTTGGCGGACTTTATCAAACCACACTTCCCTACAGCCTGTGCAGTTATGAAATCAACAAGGAGGTCAAACAAGCAGTTCATCACCTCGCACAAGTGGGTCACAGAAAAATATTAATTCCTCGAAATGACCAGCACACTGGTGATGTGCTCAGCCAGTGTCTGGAAGAAACACTCAGTGAATTTGGAGAGCATGGAAACATGGAAAAATGGTGTCCTGTTTTTCCTGAAAAAGAAGCATCGGCATGGAATCGTTACTGGAAAAAGTCACTCATGGAGCTGAACCCGACCGCTGTTATTGTGGCGGATGACATCGGGTTGCTTTCGCTTTACGGGTTCTGTTCAGAGGCTGGCATTCATATCCCGCGCGGTTTGTCAGTAATCAGCCTGAGCTATGATGAGCGCCTTAGCTGGATGAGGCCGAAGCCTACAATGATGAGGTTTCCTGCCGATAAAGCACTCACCTTATTTGAAGAATGGTTAGAAAATGACTTCCGCCCGATTGGGAAAAATTTTCTCAACCTGCAGATGATCGCTGGAGACAGCATTGCTGAGCCCAATCATTAATGCGAAGTGGGATTGGGCACCATCAACGATGGATTAGAACAATAAGTGAGAGTCTGTTCCGTTATTCCTGCAGAATTTTTTCGGCCAGAGCAATATCCTCAGGGAAGGTGATCTTTGGGTTGGGGGCGGTGTTTGTGACTAGCAGGGTAGGGTGGCCGTTTAGTTCGAGAGCGGATACTTCATCGGTGACTAGGGTTCCGCTTTCCAACACAGACTGGTAAGCATTTTCTAACAAATCACGCTGGAAAATTTGTGGGGTTTCCATGAGCCAGAGGTTTTCTCTGCTGACGGATTCTTGGATGAAACCATCTTGGTTAGCGCGCTTGACAGTTTCTGTGATTTGCCGAGCGGAGGTTGCGCAGCGGTGGGCAATGGCAGCTTGGTGAACCTTGCGGATCTGCTCGGCTGAGATCAGTGGACGAGCCCCATCGTGGACCGCGACGTGGGTGATGCCATCGGCTAAAACAGCTAGCCCTGCGGAAACAGAATGGTGCCTTTCATCGCCACCATCCACACGGATAATTCCCTCTGGGAGATCTAGCTGTGAGAAGCGATCTTGCGGGCAAACAACAATCGTCTGCTCCACCTCAGATGTGTTGGCAAATGCCAGAATACTACGCGTCAGCACGGGTACACCGTGCAGTGGAGTAAGTAGCTTATCAAAGCCCATGCGCCTGCTGGAGCCAGCGGCTACGATGATGGCTGCGAGTGACATGTTGAGGAAAAGTAGAAGAAGCGTGGCGGCTGTTAGCTTCCCTAACTAAGGCGTTTCATCACTTCTTGAGAGAGCACTTTGCCATCGGCACGGCCACCGGTTTTTTCCTGAAGCACTTTCATCACATTGCCCATGTCCTTGCGGGATTCGGCTCCTGTTTCTGCGATGGCTGCCTCCACGGCGGAGATGATTTCCGCCTCGCTCATAGCGGCGGGGAGGTAGTTTTCTAAGACAGTGATTTCTAACCTCTCGTTCTCGGCTAATTCATCACGGCCAGCTTGTTCGAACTGGGCGATGGAGTCCTGGCGTTGTTTGATCTGCTTGCGGATCACGTTGGTGATCTCATTTTCAGCCAGCTCAGTGCCAGCACCGCCTTTTTCGATAGAGGCATTGGTGATAGCTGATTTGAGTGCTCTGAGGGTGTTGAGTGCAGGCTTATTGCGGTCGCGCATGGCGGCCTTCATATCGGCAGTGATTTGCTCGTTGATCGTGCTCATTGTGATAGTTATTCGATTTTGAAAATGGGATTTTTCTTTTTGATTTTCTTCAAATGCTTGGAAATGTTAGAATCTTGGATGGTGCCTGTGCGACCATCGGAAAGCCCGACGATGCGGATGCCCTTACTCGCTTTTGGTGAGCAGATCACCACGCGCACACCATTGCCTACGCTGATCTCTGACTCGTCACCGAGAAAAATCCAGTCCTCCTTGTCGCCTCCTTCAGGTGGGGTGTATTGCTTTTCATCGTCAGATAATTTGAGGTCATCGAGAGACTTAGGATGGTTTCCATCGTTGGCTCTTTTGTAGGTCATGTATTTTGCCATGATGCTTTTTAGCTGCGGTAGAGCAGGATGAGCTGGCTTGGCGGGCTTCTTTTTCTCTTCTGACGGTGGGGTGGGAGTGTCCGGATCGGGTTTGTTTGGGGCAGGCTTAGCTGTACCATTTTTCATGCTTTCTTGGATTTTCTCCAGATGTCCTTTGATTCCGCTGTTAGTAAACTGGACGATGTTTCCATCATCAAGACCACATACGCGGTTAGCACCAAGTGGGATTGGCTCTGCAAGCACAACGTGGGTGTTGTTTGTTTTCAGCCGTGCGCCGAGGTGTCCGATGTAAATCCAATCATGCTTGTCGCCAGTAGCAGGATCAACGAACTGCTTGTTTTCCTCCGCGAGCTCTAAGTCATCAAGCGATGCTGGTGGTTTACCGTTGGTTTGCTTGTAAGCTGCATACTTTGCCATAACGGCGTGCATTCTCTTGCCTCGAGCCTCTGCGGCTTTTGCGGCGGCTTTTTTATACTTATTATCTAGTAGTCGGTGCGCGAGGGTTTTTTCGACGGGTTTGATACCTTGTTTCTCAGCATACTTGAGCAAGAAGATGATTTCAGGGTCCTTGCTATTTAGTAACTTCATATTTTTGATGGCGGTTTTATAGACGCCATCGGTAACGAGAGCCTCGCGTTTACGTAGCTTCTTTTCTTGTGCCTTTGTGAGGTCCAGCAACTTGGCGTTTTTGGCTTCCTTGAAGACATCTTCGCGGGCTGTGCGGGTCTTTTTCTCACCAGCCACCTCAGGGTGGGCGCGGATGAGATCACGAGCATAATCTTCCATCTCGCGCTCGAGGGCATTACTGCGCGCATGAGCTTGAGTGAGACATAGGATGAGTGTTGCTAGAAAAATGAAATGTTTTTTCATAGCCAAATGTTTTCCCATCTAGCGTGAAAGGCAAGGGAAGAATCAAAATTCGCCTCGCCTAATGGTGGCTTTACGGTATAGGTGAAGGTATGAGACTTCGCATTATTTTATCGTTATTGTGCCTTTCCTCGATGGTTCTTCATGCCGAAGAAGGGAAGTTTGAATCAGCATTCCGTAAGCAAGTAGGCGTTTTTCTTAATGCTCTTGATGAAGAACAGGCTAAAAAATGCTTGCTGGATGTGACAGATAAGCGTCGCCACAAAAAGCAATATACGGGAGGTAAGCGCCCAGGGATTAGCATTGGTAAATTGAATGAGAAGCAACGTGCGGAGATGGAGAAAACTGTGCGTATGGTGCTTTCTGATCATGGCTGGAAGATGGCAAATACGGTAGCGCGCCAAGACAAACAAGGTATGAATAAATACTTTATCACCTGCTTTGGCGATCCGCGCAAGGGCGGGGATTTTGCGTTCCGCCTTGCTGAGCACCACCTCACTATTGTTCATCTAGAGGTGGCTGAAGGGAATACTAAGGAGTTTGGCCCCATTTTACTTGGTTCAAACCCACCTGAAATTTGGCTGGAGGACGAGGCACTTCTAATGAAAGCGTGGAAACAAGGAGGCACCGAGAAGTTGCTACTGGAAGGGTCTGGCATCGCTAGCAAGCAAATGAAGGCAGGCCAAGGGATGAAGTTTTCTGACCTGAAACCAGAAATGCAGGCTACGCTGAAGGAGGCATGGAAGCTGCGGATCAGTATTTTCACAAAGCCAATCCAGCAGCGCCTCAACGGTATGCACAAGGAGCGCGGCGGATGGGAAAAATCGCGCGTGGCTTACTACGGGCAGCCTCCCCACAAACGCAGTAAAGATGGTGGGAGATGGGACTTCAAGTGCGGGCTTCCCGGCATGGTGTGGGACTACGAGTGTAGCCGCGGGCACATTCACATGAGCCTTTGCGTTGAGAAATAACGGTAATCGGCTAGGCTGCTATCCAGAAGTCCACGCCTTCTTCGCGTCCTTTGGCTATTAAATCACGGCGGACGGCCTCGCCAACTCCTCGTGAGGCGATAAAGTTGATGATGACGGCTTGGTTTTTCTCTGGCAAATTATCTGGGGAAACTACTGGCCTACCGTGAATAGTGCGGCCTATTTTTGCAGGGTCGAGATCAATAAACCCGCTGGCTGGTTTCCAGAGTGACTCAAGCGCGCGGGCGAGCTTCCTTGCAGGGCGGCCAGCGCCACAGATCCAGAGCTGGCGGTCTTCGCAGCCGATTTTTTGGATAGCTTGGAGGAGGTAAGGCGCCTTGCATTGATGGAACGCGGCGGGGGAGTAGCGCGTGTCATTGCGTGTAATTCGTGTTGGTGGATCATGCCAATCAAGCAATGGGGAATTCACTTTGCCGATTCTAACACCGCGTGATATCCAGCGTAAAAACAGCTCGTAGTCCTCGGGGAAATCGCCGTTTTTGTAGCGGCCGTGATTGTCTAACAATTGACTGCGAAACATTAGAGTGGGATTAGGTACGGGGAGGTCAATAAACCGGTTCAACTCAATGTCATGTTGCGTAAGGCAGCCATTTGCCCAGTCCACGTGGTGTGCATAGCCGCCAGCCGTTTCTCGGTTTCCAGCAAAGTGCGCCAAACACGAAACCGCACCACAGTCGGGATTCCGGCGAAGATAGGCGAGCTGCTCGGAGAGCCGATCAGGTCTGCTGACATCATCGGCATCCATGCGGGCGATCACTGGAGCGCGCGCTAATTGCATCGCTAGGTTAGCGGTATCGACCACGCCAGAGTGAGGTTTACTTCTAACGCGGATGCGGTGATCAAGTGCTGCTAGATCCGCCAAGACATCAAGCGTGCCGTCTTGCGATCCATCGTCAATCGCGATGAGTTCCCAGTCCGTGAGCGTCTGTGCTCGGATACTCTCAATGGCGCGTGCCACATCGTTTTCTGCATTGTAGCAGGGGAGGACGATGGACACGGCGGGGGGCTTCATTCCGCTCAGAGTTTGTTTGCGAGGGTTACTTACGGGAGAGCGCCGGGATGCCGCGCTTGAGCAGCTCTGCATCTACCATGTTAGAGAGTCTAGCATCGAGGAAGATTTTCTTAGGATGGCTATCGAGAAACTCGATGGTGTGGATACCATCTGCGCCGGGAGTTTTGAACGCCTCAATGAGCGAGGCGACGTCTGCGATCTTGATGCCGTTTACTTTATCCACGAGCACGCTTCGGATTCTCTCGTATCCCGTGGTGGCAGGGGTGGGGATGGTTGCGCTGAGGATAACCAAGCGGTTTCTGCCCTCTTTATAATCTTCTGGTGATGCCAGTGCATCTAACAAATCAAGAGGTGCCTTGCTTTCCCAATCCTCACCAAATGCCTTGAGGTAGGTGGCTGTTAGTTCTTGGAAAATAAAGCCGCCCTTCACGAGATACTTGGGTGCAGTATCGAAGGTGTGAGCAGGGATGAGCCGCTTGCTGGGCCTGCCTAACACAGCGGAAGTTTTTAGCTCCTTGCCGTCACGCAGATAAGTGATGCTGGATGTGTCACCGACCTTGCGTTTTCCTCTGATAAGGTGGCTCCAGTAGAGTTTGCCGTAGCCTTTTTCCGTGTAGTATCCACGTCTGCCGATGGCTTGCCCATCGATGGCGGTGATGACGTCACCTTTTTTTAAGCCAGTGCGCTCGGCCGCAGAGCCCTTGCTGACGCGAGTGACGTAAAGTCCGCCTACGTTGTCTGGAAGCTTGAGCCATGAGCGGAAGTTCGGATCCACGGTGCTGGCAATACCTATCCCTAACGATGGGAAGCCTTCATAGCTACCATCGGCTGCGTCTTTGAGAAAGGCAGCGATAATTTCTGGCGCGATGATGTCGATCACTTGGTCTTTGGAATTGTAGGTTGATAGCAGTCCAAGGAGCTTGCCATTACGCACAGCAGGCAGGGTGAAACTGCTAGAGGCACTTTGCATGGAGCCTTTTGCTTCATAGGTCAGGAAGTAGTGGCCATCAGCAAAACTTGAAATGATATCGGCTCCTTGAATGGTAGCGGTGGTGACCAGCGGCATGCCGTTGTCCTCAAGCTGCCAGACCTGCACTTGATCGCCAATCTTAGCGGGGGCAGATAGGGTGAGGGGCTTGAGTCCTTTGAAGAAATCTTTGGTGTCGCCATTATTGGGTGCTAGGAGCGCGAGGTTTGATTCATAATCAATGGCAATCACCTTGGCGGGGAGTCGGCGGGTGGAGTCCGCATTTTCCAGCTCGATAAACGTAGCATTCGCTGCCATTTCAGCAGTGGTTAGAATACGGTTGTCTGAGAGCAGGGCACCGAGCGCACGCCGCTTAGCAGGTGAGGATTTATCCCAAGGTTGGGACGCACTCCAGCTCTGCAAAGTGGCATTCACGCGCACGACAGATGTTTCTACTGATTGTGCAAGGGCACTAAGGCAGCCAGCTGCCAGAATGGTGAGTGTGGTGAGTGTGGTGATGGTTTTCATCTTTTTGTTAGGAAATGGGTTGAGGGGAAATGAATTAGCGCTTGAGGTAGTGGCTCGTGGATACACCGTAGTTCGTGGAGATGCGCTTGCTAGCTTCTGCCGCCTTTGCTCCAGGGATGATGATTGGCCGCTCCACGCCATCGCAGCGGATGACAAAGAACTCAGGAGTTTTCTCTGGATGGAGAAGCTGGTGGGCGTGCTCTAGTGAGACCACTTTTGTTCCGTTGATAGACTCAACTGCGAGGCCGGCGTAGCCGCTCATGTGAGTGTTGATAGGATCAGCCAGGACTCTGGTGAGAATCACGATGTCCTTGCGCTCCTTGAAGATCGCTTCATCAATGTAGTGGGCAAAAAGCCTCCGCACGCGAGTGTTAGAAAAGCTGTGCGCGGCGTAAAGGTTCCTATCTAACGGCTGGAAAACGAGACCCGCGAAGGTGCTGAAGCGCGGCGTGGTATTATACTGCACGGAGTAGATTTTCTGCTGCGGGAACGGCTTGAGCGTGGCAACTACGCTGAGCGGTTTTCCTCCTCGGATAATGCTGAGCGTGATCTTATCACCACTGAACTTGCGCTCTACAATTTCATTCATGTTCACCTTCTCACCATCGATGAGGATATTTCCAGCGGTATCGACTGTGTTGCCATTGATCGCAGTGAGGACATCGTCTTCTTGCAAAATGCCATCACAGGGGCCTTCAGGGGTGACGGCGGTGACGAGCACGCCTGGGGAGTTTGGGCCGAGGCCGAACCTCTTGCGCATGGCTGGGTTAAACATCGGGAACTCAGCTATTCCGAGGTCAACATACTGGTCATATTTACCGTCCTCAATGTCTTTTAGAAACCTTCTAACAACTGGAGTTGGGATCATGTAGCCCGTGTTGTCAGCGGAGCGTAACCCCTGGAATGCCACACCGGCAACCTTGCCATTCTGGAGCACTGGACCACCTGAGTTCCCCGGGTTGATAGCGGCATCAATCTGCACAACAAGGTGCTGGTCAGCGCGTGAGTGAGAGTAGGAACTGAAGTCGATACGGGAAACTACACCGCGCGTCACGGAGATGCGATTCCCTCCCACGGGGTAGCCGATCACACGCACCTGAGTTTCTAACTTGGGAACCGAACCAATCTGTAAGTAGCTGAGGTTGTTGAAGGGGGTGAAGTCCTCCACTTCGAGTAGTGCAAGGTCACAATCGTGCGCAATGTGGAGAATCCGCGCAGGGTGCTTCTGCGGTGAACCGTGCATGGTGATCAGTAGTCGGCGAGCATTAGAAACAACGTGAGCATTGGTGAGAAAGCGGTTTTTGCCAATCAAGAACCCTGTGCCTCGTCCTCCACTGAAGCGGCCCGCTTTCCATGGTTCCCGGTAGTCTGGCACCTGAGTGGCTGCTTCAATTCTAACAATTGACTTGTAGATGCTAGCGGCACCTGATGGCTGAGCGGCCTGGGCAGGCTGTGCTGAGGGTGGCAGTGGCGCGAGAGGACTGGCGGGGGTTTGCTTATTCTGCGCACCAGCTGAAGTCGCTAGCAGTGCAATGGCCGCTGCTAGCGTAGGGAAGTGATGTTTCATGGCTTGGAAATTAGAGCCAAACGCCTTGAATGAAAGCGGGAAAAACAGGAAAATCCGTATGTATTAATCCGTGCTGTAAAATATGGAGTGGTCATCTGGAATCCACTCGCTAAGCTAAACCCATGTCCAAGCTGCCGGATGCTGCGCCAGTTCCTGAAAGACCACCTCTGCATTTACGCGGGGGATATTTATGTGTCGCTTCCCCGTTGAGTTTAGCCGAAGCCTGCTTTTCAGTTCCCGCTGTTAGGGCGATGCGAGCAATGAGGCCACAGAGCACGTTAGTGGTGTTGTGCCCAGAATCACTGGCGCCGATCTGGAACCGCGTGACAGAGCTGAATGGGGTGATTTCCTACCCTGATAAATCAAATGCGCGGAATATTGCCGCACTGCTCAAGGCTCAGGATATTCAATTTGAATCCGCGATATGTTGGGAAGCCGGGGAGGCTGCAAAAGCATTTGCCCGGCTCCAAACCGTGCAGCGGCTCGGTTATCCCGCGAAGGGGCTGGATAAAATCCTCACCGATGTGGTTTCTCGCGTCGTGTCTCCTGGTCCGATCGAGCACCGAGTGAAACATTACCTAACAATGGTGCAAGAGCTAGGCGGTGATCCGTTTGTGAAGCAAAACTTTCAGACACCCCCGCTGCCACCGGCGCCGCAGCCAATGAGAATCGCGCTAGCTCCGGCGTCTGGATTCGGCGCATCGTACCGTTGGCCGTTAGAAAAATACGCAGAGCTTGTTCAGAGCGTGGATGACTTATCCGCGAATGTTGAGTGGGTCATTCTGGGGCAGGGGCGAGATAAGGAAACCCAGAGTCTGTGTGCAAAGTTGGCGGATTTGTTAGAAGGGCGGGCAACAAACCACGCTGCGGAGTGGGGGATGGAGGAAACCTTACACGCTCTGCCTCATTGCAGCGCTCTGGTGGCGGGTGATGGTGATACGGCACATTTGGCGGCACATGTGGGATTGCCTGCCGTTGTGATTTTCGGCCCCGGCGAGCCGGCGTGGAAGCGCCCACTTGGGAAGCAAAGCCGTGTAGTGCGTGAGCATGTGGCATGTAGCCCATGCTTTGATGCCAAATGCGCTCTTGATCACCGCTGCATGACCACCGTGGAGGTAGGGGATGTGTTTAAGCAGCTAGAGCTTGCGGTAGCCGAGAGAGCTACAGGTTAGTCCTCGCTGATCTGGATGCGTGGGAAGACCGGTTTGGGTTTTCCGATTTCGTGCCCAGCGGGAATCATACCCCATTTGAGGTCGTTGAGCTTGCAGTCACTGAGAGCGGGTAAGCGCAGTTGGTTTTGAATTTTTGCGCAAGCTTCTGGGGTCACAGGGGAGAGCAGCACACTGATGTGTGCACAGCTTTCTGCCATGTGATAGAGTACGGCGGCGAGCCGATCTGTCTGTGATTCGTCCTTCGCTAGTTCCCACGGTTTGTTGCGCTCGGCAAAGCCATTGCAGAAGCTAACGTGTGCGTTGAGAGCGCGCAGCGCGGCGGATGTCTCATAGCTTTCCATCGCTTTCTGATAGCCAGCAGTGGCATCAGCTAACGATTGGCGCAGTGCAGCGCAATCATCGTCATCGAAGTCAAAGGCGCTCATCACACCTCCCAGCGAGCGTTTACTCATATTGAGCGCACGGTTGCAGAGGTTCCCAAGATCGTTGGCTAGCTCGGTATTGTAGAGCATCACGAGGCGCTCAATGTCAAAGTCCGCATCCTTGCCAGTGACGACGTCACGCACAAGATAGTAACGCAAAGTCTCCGCGCCAAACTGATCAGACAAGGCATCTGGATCAATCACATTGCCGAGACTGCTGGACATTTTTTCGCCACGAATATTCAGGAACCCGTGGACCAAGAGGGTTGGCATTTGCTCATCAGTAAAGCCCATGGCGTGGAGCATGCATGGCCAGTAAATCGCGTGTGCTGGCACCAAGATATCTTTTCCAATAACATGCAAATCAGCAGGCCAGAGCTGACCGAAATCTGGCAGATCGGCCCCTTCCTTCGCCTCATAGCCAGCAAAGGAAATGTAGTTGATCAAAGCATCAAACCACACGTAGGTGACAAACTCAGGATCAAATGGAAGCTCAATACCCCAGCGCAGCCGCTCCTTGGGGCGTGAAATACAAAGGTCCGTATCGCCCGCCCGTTCGAGTGCATTGAGCACTTCATTGCGGCGGAATTCAGGAGTGATGCCAAAGGCATTGGACGCGATGGCATCTTTGAGCCACGCTGCGTGCTCAGAGAGCCTGAAGTACCAGTTCTCTTCCTCCAGCTCGATGACCTCGCCCCACTCAGCGCCGAACTCACCTTTATCGTTACGATCTTTTTCTGTTAGGTATTGCTCCTGGCGCACGGAGTAAAACCCCTTGTAGGCCTTTTTATAGAGCTGCCCTTCATCGTGCAGGCGAGTTAGGATGTTTTGCACACACTGCTTGTGCCGCTCATCGGTTGTTTCTGCCCAGCCATCATATTCCACGTTCACCTTCTTCCATAGAGCGATGAATTTGTTTGTATTACGCTTGGCGAGAGTGGCTACGTTGACCTCTTCTTGCTCGGCAGTTTTCTGCATTTTCTGCCCGTGCTGATCTACTCCTGTTAGGAAATAGGCATCGTCTCCGGCGAGGCGACGGTAGCGGATGATGACATCGGTTAGGATCTTCTCATAGGCGTGGCCGATGTGAGGGGCTCCGTTCGGATAATCAATGGCAGTAGTGATGTAGAACATATCAACAAGTAAGCAGGTTTATTCGTTTCTGCACTCCGTCAGAAAGCGTTAGGTTGGATGCGCTGGCGGTTGCTGGTGCTGCGCAAAAAAAAATCGCAATGAAAAAGAACTCGGCGGTGATTACTGCGCAGCTGGGCCGGAAACTTTCGCGGCTTTGTAGCGGGAGTTCATCCAGTTGACAAATGTGCGGATCATCAAATCAGACTTGCCGCCATCGATTTCATTGTCCACGCGAGTTTTGCTTTCCTCTGAGTCCTCAATTTCACGTTTGTCCACGTAGATGAAGAATGAAAGTTCCACACCATCTTGCACCTCAGACACCTCGCCGGGGTTGAGTCGGCTGGCTAGGCTGTGAAGTTCACGGAAGTTTGGCTCGTCTTTAGGAGGTGTGCCTTTAAGTGAGAATGGGCCTACCTGAACAGGGGTGAAGCCTTTCTCACGGGCAGCGGTATCGAAGTCTTTACCAGCCTTCATCGCCTCAAGAATGGCCGCGCGACCATCCTTAGCGGCTTGCTTGAAGCTTGCGGTGGCATTTTTCTCAATGAGTGCTTCACGAACTTCTTTTTTAGCAGCCTCAAAGTCTAGCAGAGTGGGGGACTCTACCTCCTCAAGCAGATAGATGACCCAGCCGTGCTCGCCAACGGGTAGTGGCTCAGAGAGTCGCTCGTAATCATCAGATCCCATGTCGGATCGGAAGATGTTTTCACCGAGTGATTGACCACGGGCAGAAATGTTTCTCAGCGTGAGCTCCTTGAGAGCGGCGGGAAGGTTCTCTTGGCTGAACAGCTCTGTTTTTACGAGTTGTTGTTTTTTCTCAGCAACGATGGCAGGAAAATCCAGAGGCTTCTTTGATGAGTGGCTAGCAACTACTTCTTTATAGATCTCGTTGATTTGCTTCTTGAGCTTCTTGCCGGCTTCCTTGCGTGCCAGTGCCTTGGCATCACGCGCTTTAGCCTCGGCTTCTTCGCGTGCTTTTTTAGCCTCAGGTGTCTCGTTGGCTGGAGGTGTCACTGCGTCCTCTTTAGCCGCTGGCGGAAGGTTGAGCAGGACGTAGGAGATACGGCGGCGCTCGTCGGTTGTGTAGTTGTCCTTTGTTTCCTCCCAATAAGCTTTGACTTCTTCTTCAGTGGGCTTTTGGGCTGCCGTGAAGTTTTCTTTTTTGAACTCTACCTTGGCGAGAGTGATGATTTGGTTTTGAGCATCCACGGAGGCTTGTGCCGCTGAACGAGGAGGCTGAAGTCCACCACCGATGATCTGCACCAGCTTAGTGAGGCAAAGGTTTTCACGGACTACTTGGTAAAGTTCTTTTTGAGTTAATCCAAGCTTGCCGAGCCGCTTTTCTTTGAAGGTGTTGAAGGCTTCCGCATTGAATTTTCCTTCACGAGTCGTGAAGGCTGGAAGTTTCTGGATAGCGTCAAATACCTCAGCATCGTCCGCATAAATGCCGAACTCTTCCATCGCATTCTGTAGGATAAGACGCTTGGCTAGGAAGCGATTGAAGTCTGATCGCTGCAAGCCTCTGCCGAATCTCTGGTGGTAGCTGACGCGGAAGTAATTGTAGTTTTGCAGAGCACCACTAAGCTGGCGGTGATCAGGCACAAGCAGGAGGTTAGAATAGAGTCCAAGCCCAATTTCATCACAGAGCTGGAGCGTTCTATAGCTCATGCGATCATAGTCGCCGTTGTCAAGTGATTGGCCATCAACTTCAAGCACAGTCTGGCCACCGCCACGACCGCTCGTGTTGTTGAAGCTGTTCATGGTGAAGAGGAAGCCCGCTCCGAGCAGGACAAAAACAACCGCCATTAGGCCGGTGTATTTACGCATGTTTTCGATCATCGTTTTATAGTGGTGAAAAGGGTGGGAAGGTGTCTGGTAGAGTAGATTTTGCGAGGGCTTTGCAGGGGCAATGCGGCGGTGCCGAGCATTGAGTCAGTGTCCGCTCGTTTGCCGAGAGCGCGGGAACTTAGGGAGAGAAACGCGATCTTTCAACCCTAAACCCCCGAGAATTGAGGAAATATAGCAGAAAATGCTAAGCATCGGCACCCTTGAGCCAATCTCTGTGTGAATCAGCTCAAAAAAATACCCCCGAAGGCCGACAGGATGACCTCCGGGGGTTAAAATTCGCACTGCTTCCACCTGCGACTGAGAGAGGTCTGGCAGAGCGTTTTACCCTTGATATCAAGGCAGGAGAAACCGTGGCGTTGGTGGGGCCGTCTGGGGCCGGGAAATCCACGGTGTTCCAGTTGTTGTTGCGGTTCTTTGATCCCAGCACGGGGCGTGTGACTATTGATGGGATGGATATTGCGCAGGTGCGGCGCGAAGCGTTTCGAAAACACATCGCCTATGTGCCGCAAGACCCTGTTATCTTTGCGACATCTGCAATGGAAAACATTCGGTTTGGACGCCCTGATGCCACGGACGCGGAGGTGATTACCGCAGCCAAAGCGGCGGCGGCGGATGAGTTTTTGTCGGCGCTGCCA
>JBMYYO010000069.1:0-206 GCA_049609505.1 Akkermansiaceae bacterium
CTATTTCCGGATTACGGCTTGGTAAGAATCACCTGTAAACTAGGGCCGCCAGCTTGTGGGTGCTTGCTACTGGCGAAGGCATGGACGCGGCTTTTGTCATGATTGACAAAATGATCGACCGCGAGGATGAAGCTGGCTTTTCCTGTGGAATCAGCGCGTAGGAATTTTGCCAATTCAGGGCTCTGCAGTTGGACTGTGCCACTTTG
>JBMYYO010000069.1:216-15648 GCA_049609505.1 Akkermansiaceae bacterium
CGGAACTTTGATTCTTCCGAGCAGCCGAGTCGTGTTTGGGTCGAGAAGGTCAGGGCGATCCGGCACGTAGCCGGGTGCCTCGTGCCAGAGGAGATTTCCGTCAGACCAATTCTCTTTCGATTCGTCCGTGATGCCGTAAACGGAAAAGGTAATCATGTTAGGAAGATAGGTTGAAAAGCCGATGCCGCTGGGAACAAGGTTTAGGTTGAGTGTGCCCGATTCAATCTGCTTGGGGTCAACGTCATCAAGGTCAATGGTGAATAGGGATCGGCGATTGGCTTTGCTCCCCTTTTCAAGTTTTACCAGCAACATGTCTCGGTTCAGTAGAATCGAGCGTTCGTTACTCACGACCACTGAGTTTTCTCGGACGGAGCGTAAAAGAACAGGGAGGTTCTGCTGCATACTGCCAAAGGATTTCGAGGGTAGGAAATCAAGCGTCCGCAATCCATTCTGATCCATGACAACAGCTTGGGAATCGACGAGTTGCTTCTTTTCGCCCGTGGAGGCGTGGTGCAGCCAGACCTCGCCTTCGAGCACCTCACAGCTTGCCTCTCCTTCGTTGACGATTGCGCTGAATCGCGTGCCGTAATCAATGATTTTTCCATCGGGCAGCAACATCTCAAACCCCACTGCACTGTCAGGCACTTCCACCAAGGCTCTTCCTGAAAGCAGCTCTACTTTCATGGGAGAAACGATCTTGATCTCGGTTGGTGCCTCCAGGGAAACAAGGGCACCAGAGCTAAATCGAATATCCACCATCCCGGCTTTGAGTTGAAGTACGCCGGGCTGAAGCTCCATGCCCTCGCCGACCTTGAGCGGTGACCCCCAGGCGGCTTCACTGGTGCTTTCCAACTTGGCAATCGATTCAACCGTAGGGGCTACTGGCGTTTTTGCGGATTCTGTTCCCGATGGCGACTCTCCCAGACCTCCTAATGGGCCAGAGATGAGCAAGAACATCCCCAAGGCGATCACCGCCGCCACAGCGGCCACTTTAAAAAACAGGTGCTGACCCCGTGGCTTTTCCACAGGCAATTCAAACGGGATCACCGCGTCTTCACTGCTCTGAAAAATGTCTCCAAGATTTTGCTCCATCCGCATTCTGGCGCGGTAGCGGGCGCGGAGATCGGCGCTCTCGCTCAACTGACGCTCAAGTTTTTGCACATCCTCTGGAAGGGCGCTGTCGTGGCGAATCTGGTCGAGCAAGTGGTTAAGCTCTTGGTCAAATTTTTCTGTCCTATCTTTCATGAGTAAAATCCTGCTTGTTCAATTTTGGTGCCGATGCACTCGCGCAGTGCCGCACGGGTTCGCTCCAGTGCCTTGTATATTCCATCGATGGATCGGTGCATGCGTTCACTCAGCTCGGCGGCGGTAATCCGTGAGGCGTAGTATTCCCTGATGAGCTGTCCCTGATTCTCGGGCAGCGTGGTGAGGCATTCTTCCAAAGCATCTCGCTCGGCGGCGGCTAGCTCGGCTTCCTCCGTGCCTTCATCTGCTATGACTTCCATCAATTTATCCGAGAAAAGAAGCGGGCTGCGCTTGCGTTTACGCCGCATGTTCATGGCAGTCAGCCGCAGGTAAGAATACCCCCAACTGCGGAATACCTGCTCATTTTTGAGAGTGGAAATCTTCCGCCACATCGCGATGGACGCCTCCTGCATCAAGTCATCGGCCTCGGCACTATGCAACATCAGGCTGCGCGCAAAGCCACGGAACTCCGCCTCATGATCGACGAATAGACGGATAAATTGTTCTTCAGTAATCATGGTTCAATCGAGCTTCATTACGAGGTTGTGACGAGCAGGTTATCAATCCGTAAACTTTCCGAAGGAGCAGTGCCGAGCGGCTCGAACTCCCATGTCAACACCACCTGCGAAATGTTTTCCTGGCCATCAAGGAAGCTGAGATCGACAGCCCATGGGTGGAACTGGTTATCTGCGGCAAAACTTAAAGCGGCACCCGGCACGGCCACCGGGCCATTGCCAATGTCATAGGTGAGAGAACTAAACGAGGACGGGGCACTCCCGCCTGGCTGTTGAGCCGAGCGGATCTCAAAGCTGATTGAGAGTCCGGTTCTGCCGTTCATGTCCAGAATGAGTGTTAAGCTGTTTGCCGTGCTTCCCGGGTTCCAACCCAGACTGTGACCCGGAGCTCCTGACGCGCCAGAGCCCAACCAATTCGTCCCACCCGGCCCGATGAAACTAACTGTGCCACCGCTCACAATCGCCTTCGAGCTGCCACCCTGACTGATGGCTGGCACCGCCGCACTGCCAAGCAGGTAAGCTGGCTCCATCGTCCCCGGGCCAGCACCAGCTGCCGATGAATCGAATGAAAAAAAAGCCGACGTCGCACCCGTTGGCAACCAGTGACTATCACTCAGCTTCACCCGACAAAACACCTTGTCGTTTCCGCTCAAAAAACTTTCAGGAAGCAAAAACCTCACCCGGTCCATGCTTGGTTCATTGACGACCTGCATCGTGGGAGCTGGCTCTGGCGTATCCCACGATACGAGATCGAAAGAACACTCAAGCTCGGGAACGACCGCCTCTGCTGCTGGGTTACGAAGGATCTCAAGTGAACCGGAAGCGAAGTCATAGCTGGTTTGAAACCCCTTATCCACCGTCTTGGGATTGGTGTTGGAAAAGAACTCAGCGTAATTATTCACCCCGTCGCCATCTGGATCTTCACCCGGCCCTACGATGGCCTGATTGGCCCGCTCTGCCGGTGTGAAGTTTTGAAACACCCATTTGTAGAAGGGTGCATCACTGATCGTAACCGTTGCCGAATCATTGTCACCGATTTCATAGTTGCCCCCTGCGGCGATGTTAACTCTCACCGATTCGTCTCCCTCTGCGATGCGGTCATCACGACCGGTGATGTTGAGCGTTTTGGTGCTTTCTCCAACTGCAAAAGTGACCGTGGCAGGCAGAGGCAGATAGTCATAGACCGGGGAGGCTGTGCCGGAAATCTCAAGCGATACCTCAAGCGGCTCATCTAGTGGCGCGCTGCGCTTGATCTCAATGACTGCCGGGCTGGTGCCAGTACCTTCCTCGGTGTGGAGCGAGGTAGCCTCCGCTGACACCTCACCGAGCGACTTCACCCAGGCAACGGCATCCGCGATCACATAGCCATCCGTCCCGGTGGTCTCCATGAGGAACGAGCCAGTGGTGCCTGCGGCAAAATCCCAACTTCCGACCCTGACCCAAGTCTGTCCTTGGAGGCGCTGATTGAGCACGAGCGATTCCGCTCCGCCGCTGTGAGTGATGGTCACTGGCACGTTTGACGCACGGTTGGCAGTGGAAGTCCACCGCACATAGACATGGTATTTTGCAGCCTCTGGCAGATTGGGGGTGAAGCGAATGGATTTACTTCCCTTGCCGGTGTCTCCATCATGCTGATAGTCGTTCGCATGATAACCTGCGGTGAATGTGCTCGATGCCCAATCCCCAGTTTTGACAGCCCCCGCATCCTGATTATCAATGATGACGGCATTGGCTGGAAGTGTCTCTCTGGTTGGAAAACTGCTACCGAGCCTCTGTCCGTTGGCAAGCAACTGGGCGCGGAGAGAGGCATACGGGAGATCCTGCACGGCAATGTTAGAGTCGATGGACATCGATGCTGCTATGCCTGCGCTCTGCCCCATGATCATGAAGACGGGCTCCATCCGGATCGATCCATAAGCCACGTGGGAGGACGAGAGGCAAACGGTCACCAGCAAGTTTTCACACTCTGATTTCTTTGGCACAATCGAGCGATATGAAATCGGGTAGGGACTGACAGGCACGCCAAATGCCCCATCGTTCCGCACCCTCATCACGCCATCCTTCATAACCGGAACACGCTGGCAGAAGTGGGAATCCATCGCGTAAGAAGCCTGCCCGATCGAGTCCGTGGCGGTGCGTTGACCGGTGCAGTTTGCCTGGGTCATCACGTAGTCAGAAAGCATCCGGCGGCCCTCGCGCACGTAGAGGGCGTGCGGCCAGTTTCCTGTCGATTGAAACTCATCGGGGCGCAGACCCCAAGCGTTGACCCGCGTCTGTAATTCGCTTGGCACACGGTTATCATTGGCCAGGAAATACATCAACCCCTGCTGGTAGTTCACATGATCTTGAAAAATGCGTTCCCGCTCTTCATACAACTGCCGGAAGGGAACCTGAACCCCTCGGCGCGGCTGCGGCAACACCGCGTGCTCCTCATTGAGATAGGTTCCATCAGGCCACTTGTAGTTTCCTCCGACATAGTCTGATGAAAAACTGCCGGCGTTGTTGCTATCACCGCTCCGCATTTGCACCGGGCCGTCCGACGTCGGATGGGTGGTGTAATTCAGCGTCCAAGTGATGGTGGGGTCCTGATTCAAAAAACGGGCGAGCAATTCGTAGCGGCCGACATCGTAGCCAGCGGGCATCGGGAAAGGAATTTTGCCCGGCGTGTTAGATAGGTGCATCCGGAAATTGTATGCCTGCACCCGGTAGTCACCTGAGCCTGCTGCTCCGAATGGCTCCGATGAGATTTCCGGCAGCAAACCCGATGAGGCATCACCCTCCACCACATAGGGGCTGATCGACAGATCGCAAAAATTATACACCGTGGCCCAGGATACGGTTTGAAACTGACCCGCAAGATTTTCGCCGTAGGCAGCGACAGGTTCACGGCCTACGTGATAAGACACATTGGCACCAGCCAGCAGATCACCCTCGTAGGTTCCATCGACAAACATCTTCGCCTCAAATGTTTCCCCGGTCTCCATCGTCACAGAGGTAATGCGCGCGCCCTGCATCGCCACCGACTCAAGGTTGCGTCTATAAAGAACCGTCACTCCTGCCTCAGCGAGCATCGTCCGGTAGAGCGTCTCGGCAGTCGATGGTCGGAAGCCGGACTGCTGCCCGATCCGATCATAAAACTCTTTGGAAATCCCCCCGATCGTCGATTGATTTCCCACATCAACCGCCGTTAAGCCTCCGGATGTCAGGCCGCCGACGTGATCGCCAAACGACAGCAAAATCACGTTTTTCCCCAGTCGCCCCGCCTGGATCGCCGCAGTCACCCCGGCAGGAGTGCCACCGTAAACCAGCACATCACACTGGGTCGTAGTAGGTGCGCCACGTTGCACCGTCCGGTAATAATAAAGAGCAGGCGGTTCATCACCCAGAGAGCTGGCTGGTGTAATAAAAAGGGTCCCCACCAACCCCGCGCAGGCGAGTGTCAGCAGACGGCGTGATCGTTTTTTTAAGTTTTTCACCATGTCGTCAAGTTGAACAGTTGAACCTTACGATGATGACCATCGTAGGAGCCTATTATTACATGTCCCGCTGCTTGCTAATTCGACACTGTTTCTGCCTTAAATTTCTCGTAGGTTAGTTTTTAGTGAGCTTTGGTTGCCGACAGCTTGCAAAGCTGTCCTACGGCCAGTCCACATCGACTTGGGCTGGCTGGCCGTTGCGGTCTTTGTACTTGAGGTGGCCTTAAGAGTAAATCATAAGCCCCTCCTTGGGTACGAAGTTTTTCAGAGTCCTTCAAAACGGCGGTGTTAGGAACAGACACCTGCAATGAGTTCATCACAAGCCAAGGGGCTAGATTGTGCGAGCACCTAAAGAACGACAATAGAGGGATGCGAAGGTGATTTTATGAGCAAAGTTTCATAGCTTTACTCCAGCGTGAGGCTGGGGTGTCCTGACCCGTTTGTGCTGCTTGACTACTGAGCAAGCCTCTCTGTAACCTGAGATTAGAAGAGCCATCGTTAGATGTGGTCATGAGGGCTGCCTGCCAGACTATTGATGGATGAGTAGATCGAGTAGATCGGGCGCGAATTTGCTTGAAGCAACTAACAATTTTTTGTCCGCGAGCGCCTAGCACAGAATGGCTGGAGCCACTCACAAGCGGTGATAAAATAAGATCTACAACGGATTCTTGTTTGAGAGTTGTAGAGATCTCGTGTAGCCTCATGAGCAATGTGTTCACAATTCCCTCTGGATCGCTGGGATTTGTGTTGGCCAGAATAGTTGCCCATTCTGAAGCGGTTACTGATGATGGCTCAATATGGAGGGTTGCACATCCTAGCATCCCGTTGATGACGTCAGTAAAGTCAAGCGGCACGTTTTTCCCAGTGACCTTTTTTAGCTCTATTTTTTTACCATGAATCGCCTTATAGGGATCTGTCACCTTCTGTGAGCTTAACTCGAAAGTCACGTAGTCGTGTGCATAGGCGGCATCTTTCTCCTCGGATCTGACACCGAAAGACTGCACTTGAGCCACGCGCGCGGCGTAGGTTGAGGGGTCTAAATTTTCGATGACATAGTCCCTGCTTGAGTATTGAAATGACATGACATTTCCAGCAGTATAAACTTTTCTGAAAGGTAGCCCCTTCTCCTGCTGAAGTGCTTCTATCAAGCGATCAGTATCGGATACGGAAACAAGCATATTCACTGATGACTTAATACGACCACCGGTGGCTTGAGTAGCTGCACTTAGACCGCAAAGGCAGCTTTCTGTGCTATATTTTTTTGTGAATGATAGAACCCGCTTGAGGCTGCGTTGAGCGAGGCCTGCTCGGTTTCCTCTAGGTGGCTCTGCCATTGTCCAACTTGTTCCAGCTACACTGGCACCAGCGGTCAAACCTAGGCCACGGATGAATTTTCTGCGAGAGTGATTATATTTCATTCTTGTAGGTGGTTAGCTCCGTGGAGGGAAGACTCCAAAGAGACAGATGATGAAGTTGATTGCTAGATAAGGCTGCACGTTTGTGTGAGACTGGTTTCCCCCCGTATTTCCAATAGTTCCAGAAACAGAGGATGCGTCCATAGTTGCATTCGCTGCTCCTTCGCGGAATGCGTCATCGCTCCCGACACCAAAAACGCTCCCAGAGGGGTCGTCAGTGTCAGCCTGATTTGTACTCACGCCTACCTTGAGGGCGGCAGCGTGAGTGTGCGAAGGAATTTGGTTTGCGTTGAGTACAACCTCTTCAGTGCCTCCTTTTTGACCTAGCTGGTAAGTAGACAAGCCCGCGCCGGTTCCGTGCTGAACTGGAACTCTACCACGGAAATCGGGTAGAGCAAAAGTCGTGCGTCCGTCTCCTCCGTAGGTTGTTCCTAATAGAGAAAATAATGCTTGGTTTTGACTGATAGGCATCAACTGCCCCTCACAAAGAGCCCATGATCGCGGGGCAAAATTGCCCCCGAACATTCTTATTTCTGCGATCATTCCTTCCATGTCTGTAATGTGGTTAGTAGTTGATAGGGTTGGCTAAGCGCTATTTTTTACGGCGGGTAATCAGTAACCCTCCAGCGATACCAAGCATTAGCGTGGATGAAGGCTCAGGTACAACATCTGCTGTCCCCTCAAGGGTTCCGGTGACCCAGAACTCTTCATTACCTGAATCTGAACTTGCTGAAACAACTACCGTAACAGTGGTGTTGGCAGTAGCTGCTCCGGGATCGATGGTGAACGCTAACCCGCTACCAGGGGTGACCGTTGTTCCGTCTCCTACACCGTCGTCATTTGTATCCTGTGCTAGGGATCCGTTGAAGCTCCCATTAGGCACATCAGGCCGGAAATCTGCCTTACCCGAAGAGACGCCGTCCAAGAAGAGTTCAAATGTAACAAAATCGTCAGGGTTATCCCACGCGCCTGTCCCGCTTGTCGCGACATCGCGGGCAGCAATAGAGCCTCTAAACACGATAGCGGTGATTGGCCCTGAGATTGCACCAGGAACAGGAAGTGTCCACGTTGCAGTTCTCAAGCTAGGTTTCGTATTTCCGTCATCGTGATCGCGCCCAGCTAATGCTCCTTCACCTGGGGAGGTTTGGCTAGGGCTAAACGTTGTTCCCGCGATCTGACCGCCAGAAACAACACCGAAGTAGTCACTTCCTCCGTCACTGAAATCGCCAGTTTCCCCAGCAACTGGTATGGATGTAGAGAGCGCGGTGAGAACGGCATGAGAGCTGCCAATGCTCAGAGAGCTGGCAGCGGCGACCATTAGAATGGATTTGCAGTTATATGTCATTGTTGTAGTTGGGTTGTTGTTTTTTGTTAGGTTGGGTTGGTGATTAGCGGCACAGGGTAGTGGGAAAGGGCAATAATCGGCTATGGTTGTTAGCTGCGAGAAGGGAAAACTCCCTGAAGGCAAATGATAAAATTGATGGCTAGGTATGGCTGTATGTTAGTGTGAGCTTGGTTACCTCCGGTATTCCCTATTGTTCCAGACACCGAAGATGCGTCCATAGTAGCGTTGGCTGCACCCTCACGGAAAGCATCGTCGCTACCAACGCCAAACACAGCACCAGAGGGATCATCCGTGTCAGCTTGGTTTGTACTCACTCCTACCTTGAGATCCGCAGCATGGGTGTGCGATGGGATTTGGTTTCCGTTTAGGGTAACCTCTTCTCGCCCACTCCTTTCACCTAGTCGGTATGAAGAAAGCCCTGATCCCCGACCATGCTGGATGGGTACGCGCCCCCTTAAGTCAGGCAGGGCAAAAGTTGATCTGCCATCCCCTCCATAGATTGTGCCCAATATGGAAAATAATGCCGTATTTTGGTTGATAGGCAGTAGTTGCCCTTCGCATAAGGCCCAAGCTCGAGGTGCAAAATTGCCTCCAAACATTCTTATTTCTCCGATCATTCCTTCCATAGTAATAGTAGCGTTGTTAGTTAGCTTATGTGGGTGATAATAATCGCACTCATCGCTTAAAACAAGCAATGAGTTCTCACATACTCGCGATGTAAGCTAAATGCGCGATCTGGGTTGTGTCGAGATAAAACTGATTTGACCAGTACGGTTAGAGCGTCACACGCTATGCCCATCAGATCAGCCTTCTATCAGTGGGACTTGACAAGTTAGAAAGGGGAAACCATAAAGTGCTCGAAGTGGAACTCGAAAATTTTATAGGAAAAGAAGGTAAAGACTACCATGTTACATCATCTGTAAACAAAGGTATCGTCTTGGTTCTTGCAGAGGTGAAAGAACTGGAATCTCCTAAAAATGTGCCGGGGCACATACGCAAAAAACCCTTCTGTTTAATTTTTCATGGGAGGCTAAGTGATGGGGCTGAATCCGATTTACTTAGAATTAAAAGTTCATCTGGCGAAGAGTTTCAACTTAGTGTTAACAACGAAGGGCCAATAGAGGGAGACGAGAGCAAGGGCTTTCAATATTTTGCCATCTTTAACTAGGGGAAGCTCGTGGAAGCCATGTTAAAAACTGTATTCTTTTGCAATCATCAGGTTAGCCTTTTTGCGCTCAAAGACTTAGTGAGCAGAGAACAGTTAGCGGGCGTTGTAACCACAAATTTTGCTCACAGTTTTACAGCAGAAGTAAGCCTGTTATCGCAGAGCCATGGAATTCCATGTTATGCTTGCGGAGAAAACCAGCTGGAGGGCGGGTTGATTGATTGGCTGGGAAAAACCCCACATGATGCCATCGTAGTGATGACATTTCCTTATAAGCTGCCCACGGCGGTTCTAGATTACCCGCCGCACGGGTGCTGGAACTTGCACTTGGCTCTTTTGCCTCAGTATCGCGGCCCTGATCCGGTATTCTGGTCGATTAAAAATGGTGATCATTTTGGCGGCATCACATTGCACAAGATGACAGAACGATTTGATGAAGGTCCCATTTTGTTTCGCAAAGAAGTGCGTATAGCTGAGCAAGATGTGTTAGGTGTGCATCTCAATCGCGTTGCACAACAGGCGCCCGAGGCATTAACGGCACTCTTCGCTCACCTTCAGGAAGGCAAAGGTGAGCTCGTGGAGCAAGCATCAGCGAGCGCTGAGTATCTCTCCCGCCCCAGCACGACTGACCAAACAATAGACTGGAAGAATATGGATGCCGCTGAAATTGAGCGATTAGTGAGAGCGTCTAATCCAACCTATCAGGGAGCCATAACAGAATTTAGATCAATTTGCATCAACCTCCACGAAGTAGAGGTTATCCCACTGAGTGACCCACCTAATGAAAAACCTGGAACGGTCGTCGATGCACCTAACAATCCGAACCTTTATGTGCTTTGCCGTGACTCTTCCTGCCTGTGGATAAAGGTCGCCTCTGCTTCAGACGGGGTGTTTTCTGGCGATAGAATGCGAGTAGTATTTGATATCGCTTCTGGTGAAAAATTCGGGAACTAAAGACCTCTATGACCAGTCCACATCGACTTGGGCTGGCTGGCCGTTGCGGTCTTTGTACTTGAGGTGACCGTGCTCCATACCGTATTCGTGGACGCATTTGGTGACTTTGACATCGTAGCAGCAGTATTCGGCGATTTTCATCATCGGCTCTGGGTTGCCGGTTTTTTTGTATTCCTGCCACCAGCGGAGGGCGTCTAGGCCATCGGCGGATTTGCCTGTGCCGAGGGTGGCTTCGGCGATGGAGTCGAGTTTGAGTCGGTGACCTAACAGTTTCTCAACTTCGATGAGCATGTCGAGGTTGATGGTTTGGTTCGGGAGATCGAGGATGGTGTAGCCTTGGAGGACGGGGTAATCGAAGTAGATATGATTATAGCCGACGACGAGATCTGCCTTGATGAGCATGTTGACGAGGTCGTCTGTTTGGTCCTCGCCAAAGATGTGGTATTGCTCGGTGCGGGTGGAGTAGGCGACGCCTACGGAGATGCCCATTTTGTCCTTATTTTTGGCACCGCCTACATCGCCAAAGCTGCGTTGGGTTTCTAGGTCAAAGTAAACGATGTCGCGCATGGGACGGGAGTTTTTAGATTCAAGATTTAAGTGTCAAGAGATCACTTGATGAGTGACTCGATGCGGCAGCAGAGCCAGCGGGGTGCGCGGTGGTATTTGAGTTTTTTAAGGCAAGCTTTGGCGGATGAGCGGTTGCCCATGAGGTGATAGATGTGGGCTTGGTCGGCAAGGAGGGTGAGGTCAGGGCGCTGGGGATTTTGGCGGTGTTTGATCTCAGCTAGGCCAGCGTAGAGGCAGGAATTAGCCTCTCTTTGGCGGTTTAGGCCGATGAGGGCACGGGATCTTTTGACGAGCCATGAGGATTTCCAGCGTCTGCTTCTAAGTTCTCGATCGATGACTTTGAGGGCGAGCGCGTAGTGTTGGCCATCAATGAGGGCATCCACCCAATGGGAGTGGAGGACGGCGCTGTGGTGGATTTTTTTACCAGTGGCGAGGTCTGCGATGCGTTGGGGGTGGAGGTTGAGTGCGCGTTGGTTTTCTGAGCGAAGGAGGAACCATTCGATTTCTCCTTTGGGGTAAGCTGTGAAGGCGAGCTTGAGGTGGGGGAGGGATTTGTGGGGGCGCTCGGCGAGGGTGTATGCCTCTGCTGCGATGACGTGGCCGACGGCAAGCTCGTGGCGGTTTGTCTGGGATTTGATCAGAAACTTTGCCATGGTGAGGGCTGATTTGGCCTCATCCCGGAGGAGGTAGAGCTCGGCGAGTGAGAGCTGGTGTGCTCTGGAGTTCGGATCGAGCTTGAATGCGATGCGGAAATCGGTGAGTGCGGGGTCAAGCCTGCCAAGTGCCATGTAGGCGATGCCGCGTTTGTGGTAGAGGTGTGGGGATTTTGGGTGTTGGCGGATGGCGACGGTGAGTTTATCAACATCATGCTGCGGGCTGTCATGCGCGCTTAGGCATGAACAGGTGAGAAAAAGGACGGCTAGGAATCTGGTAATCATCACTTTGTTTTTACGAGTAAGGTTGGGTGGAGGGTGAAGTCCGTGCTGTTGATGTTGGTGTTGTGCCCTTCGATACAAATTGTGTTTTTGCCAACTTTGAAGTGCTGCGCGTAGGGAGAGAGATCGAAGAAGGTAAACTTCCCGTCCGCTTCATGGGAGACGATGCCTTTGGCTTTGGCCGCGCGGCCTTTGTTTACGCCTTGGCGGAGGATTTCTTTGCCGTTGATGTAGAGGATGAATGCATCATCGTAGCTGATGGAAAGCCAGAGTTTGTTGCGGTCGTTAGGTTTGTCTAACTGGAAGTTTCTGCGGAGGTAAACGCGGGTGTATTTTTTGCGCATATCGAGCACGGTGGTGTCATCATCATCGCCGTATCCGAAGCCTGCTTTGCCGAGTTTCCATGAAGTGAGATCGTAGTCATCAGCCAGCCAGTTTCCGGTGGGTTCTTTGCCAGCGAGAAAGTGCCACTGGGCATTTTTCTTGATGCAGTAGTTGCCGTCTTTTGGTGGGCCTGGCTGCCATGGATTGGGGATGCGCATGGCGGTGGTGGCTTGTGATTTGTCGATTTGGAATTTATCAGCGATTTGGCCTTGGTTGTTGAGCATGGTGCCGGAGAGGACTTTTCCTTTGATGTGGAGGAGGGTGGAGCCGTGCTGGAGGATGCTGCGTTTCATAACAGGGGAGAAACCGCTGCGTCTCAGGCCCGCTCCGCCGTTGCCAATGACCATCTGCACGGTGCCTTGGTGTGGGTTTAGCCCGGGGCTTTTGCGGTAGGAGCCGTTGCCGTCTTTATCGCCATCGCCGTCATCGAGGATTTTATTTTTTGCCGTGGTGGGGGTTTCATAAGCGCCGTCCATGAGCATGGATCTTTCGTAGATGTGAGAGTGCCCTGTTAGGACGAGATCGACACCGGCGGACTCAAGGATGGGCATGATGTGTTTCCGCATCTCGATGAGTTGGTGCTCTTTGTCAGAATCGTGAGAGCCTTTGGTGTATGGGGGATGGTGCCATGTGGCGATGAGCCAGTCTGTATTCTCAGGAGATGTTTTTGCTAGGTCTTCGCGGAGCCACTGAGCCATGGCGGCGTTTGGCCTGCGATCGAGATCATGGGAATTCAGAACAATGAAATGCGCGCGGCCGTAATCGAAGGAATAGTAGGATTCCTTGCCAGAGGGGACGCCTCCAGCTTCAGCCTTGGTGGGGGTGACATAGGCGTCATAGTAGGGGCCAACGCCTGATTTTCCGTTAGATGTGTAGCCTTCATGGTTTCCCATGGCTGGCCAGCAGACGGTATTGCGCAGGGTGGGGGTGTAGATATTGAAAAAAGCGTTTTGGAACTGTGGGTCTTTACCGTGGGAGTAGGCCATGTCCCCAACGTGGAGGAAAAGATTAGGTGTTTTTTTTGTTTCGGCGATGTGTTTGCGGTAGGCGTTGTGGACGCTTTTTTGGTTTTTGTTTCCAGTGCCTGAATCTCCGACTGCCCATATAAGGATTTCCTTATCCTCACCTGACTTTGGATGAGTGCGGAAGAAATACGTGCCGTCATCGGGTGTGAGGCGGGTTTCTCCATCAAAGATAGCGTAGTAGTAGAGGGTGTTAGGCGCTAGGCCTGAGATCTTAGCTTCAAACTGCCGGGTGTTGTCTGGGGCGGAGTGCAGAGGTTGGGGGTTGCGGTCTGACTTTTTGCCTGTGCGGCGGACTAGGATATCGCTTTTTGATTGGTTAAGCTCGCTGCGTGAGGTTCCGTATTTGACGATAGGTGCGATGCTATTCCTTGTGCGCCAAACAACCTGCACGGAGCTTTGCGTAGAAAGCTGAAGATATGGTGCGCGGGATAAACTAGCACTCTCTTGAGCTGAGCCAGTAGTGACTAAGATAGGAAGCAGGAGGGCTGCGGACAGATTGAGAAGACGTTGCATATAATTGGGATACGTGGTGAGAGAGTTACATATTTCGCAGAGACCTTGCGGCATCGCTACGGGAGGCGAGGTATGCGGGGATGAAGGTAGATAAGATACAAAGAGCCACAGCGGAAAGCCCTACAATGGCGAACTCTGTGAGGTTAATCGTTGCGGGAAGTTGATCAAAGCCATTGAAATCTGCTGGGAAAAAATCCAAACCCCAAGAAGCAAAGACATCAAGGATAGATTGGCGGTTTTCGATGACGATGTATCCAAGCAATATACCCAAAAGACCGCCAAAGACACCAATGATGATCCCTTGGTAGAGAAAAACGCGGACCAGCTGTGATGGGGTAGCACCGAGCGCTTTCATTACGCCTATTTCCCGTTTCTTCTGGATAGTCACTGTGAACATGACAGCCATAATACTGAATGCAGAGACGAGCATGATAAAAAAGAGAGCGAACACGAGCAGTTTACGCTGAAGTTTCACCAGCCCGAATTGTTGTTGGTGATCTTCCATCCAGGTGTAGGCCTGCCATGCTCCGTTCTTGGGCATGTTTGGCCGCACCACCTCATCGAGGATTTGCTGCGCCTTGTATGGATCGTTGAGCCTGAGTGCCACGCCACGGACTTTATCGCCTAGGCCAGTCACATCTTGACCGACGTGTAGCGGCACAAAAACATCTGGGCTGAACACATGCCGCGTAGCTCGATAGATCCCTACCACTTTAAGATCCTTAGGCAGGATGAGCGACTTCATCTCGCGCATCGCAGCGCTATCCGCCTTCTCAACATCGATTGTAGAAAGCTGATCGAGGGTTGTTTTTACCGTGGCTATATGCCCTGCGGGGAAAATGTAATCGCCACTATCATCTGGCTTTTCGGTGCTGCGTTTACCCTGTTCTAGCAGCACCATGACGGCACTGATGATATCGGCTTCCTCGCTCCGTAGCGTGTCCCCGTCAAGTAGAGGAGCTAGGCCATTGAGATACACATGCTCGATGGTTTTGATCGGTGTGTGGTCGCCATCGGCTTCTGATCGGGTGGCCTCGGACAAGTCTGATTTGATCTGATCTATCAGCTCCTTGTGGGAAACGGCGAAGGGTTTGGAGCCGATGCGTTCAAGGGCGGGTTTGATCTGTTCTAAGTTTCGGGAACTGTGGATTTGGATGGTATCGCCTACGATGATATCGAACTTCTCAGCAGCCAGTGAAGAGATGACGGCGTTCTCACCGAGCCCCATATTCGCGGTTCCAGAGCCAGGTTTGATGAGGTCTTGCAGTGCCTGCATTTGCACTGAGTTATCAGTATCCAGTGCCTGCATTTGCGATGGCGCAATGGATCCAGCCTTATCGAGAATGACAAAATCATTTACGAGCGGGTAGGCGTTTTCCACCCCCTCAAGCCCATTCATTGATCGTGTCACAGAGCGCCATTCATCCTCAGCACTGTAGTCAGAAAACTCATCGGCTTCTGGCCATGGAGCCACCCTTTGGATGGTGATATGTGGGGTGTAGCTCAAGATGCGATCCTTGAGCATCTGCTCGAATCCACCAAAAACGGACAGGACCACCACCAGCACCATCACCCCCACTGCTACGCCAGCCAAAGAGATCAACGTGATCACAGAAACGTGAGTCCGTAGCGGATTCAGATACCGGAGGGCGAGTAACAGGCTGAAGTTTTTCTTAACGATGGCTAGGGCGGTGGTTGTTCTTGCGGCGGGAAAATGATCTCTCCGTGAAAGATTGTCCAATCAATACTCACCCGCGCGTGGGTCAGCGTTTTAAGACCGTTGGCTTATCGCCGGAATAGACGGGCTCCAAGATCAAGTCTCCACCCTCCTGAGTCATCACCACGGCACCTGACTTTGATTGATCGAGCACTTTGACTCCTCGTTTTTGCAAC
>JBMYYO010000070.1:0-15643 GCA_049609505.1 Akkermansiaceae bacterium
TTTCATCTCCTTTTTTCCAGTGCATACCCTCTGGAAGAGCCAAGTAAAACACCCAACTAACCTCTTTAGTTTCAGGGTTCAAATCAATGTAGTATGAGGCGCCAACATCGAATTTTCTATCTCTCAATTCTTCTTCCTCCGAAGGGGGGTGGTAGTAGCGCATAGCACGGAGTTAGATTATTACGACAATAAATACGAACGTAAATGGGATGGTAAAAAATACACACCGCCATCGCTCCAAGGGCTCGGTAGAGTCCAAGGCAACGACTCAGCATTCTCGGCTTAATATTCAAGACTCCGAAAAGCTGCTAACAATGGCATGGAACATAAAAGGACCGCATAAAAGTACAGACCTTTTCTATATTTTTCTACAAACCCTTAAGCCGCGGGGAAAAATCGCCGCGGGAATGCGGTGTAGCCCGAGAGGTTTTCAAGGGGTGATTCGCTCTATTTACGGCGCCGTCTAATGAGGGCGAGTGCACCACCTAGCCCTAGCATTAGAGTTGATGAAGGCTCAGGCACGGTTTCTATACCCCAGATCGCAGCACCTGCAAACTGATTACCAGAACGAGTGTAAAGCTGATCCATGCCTAGTATGTCAGCTGTGGACAGGTGCGCAGAATAGTTGATATCATTTTGTAGCACGGTGCCCACTCCATTTGGGTCATAAATTAGGTCGTAGCTGTTTGCTGTGAGATCCAACACTAAGCTTAGTGTTGCGATGTTGCCGCCGTTTCCATCTGTAGATGCTAAGTTATTGTCAGTGGAATTGCGCTGGGAGCCTACAAGGGCAAAGAAATCGTTAGAATCATTAAAGCAACAGCGCAGGGCACTCTAGTATGCAAGCCATCTGCCACGCGTGTTGTGATTTTGTGATTTTGTTTCACGGTAGATTTTTATAGAGCTAGGTCATGGGATCGCTGCTAGCACTAATGGTTATTGTGATAATCTCACTATTGATTGTGAGGTTTGGAACGAATGCTCTGATATTAACTGGGATGTCTGACCAGGCGGCAAGTTTCCAAGCGGCATCGGCATTTTTTGGGGTAGGATTCACAACCCATGAGGCTGAAATGGTGGTAAACCACCCAGTTCGGCGGAAGATTGTGCTGCATCTTATCATTGCTGGGAATGTGGGGATCACCTCGGCGCTGGCGACCTTAATTGTGACCTTTGTGCAGACTGAAAATGAGGGGGCTGGTAAGGTGGTTATGCTGTTGGGTTTGATCGTGGTGGGAGCATCTCTGCTCTATGTGCTATCGCATATTGGTCCAGTGCGCCGCTCGATGGACGCGATGATGAAGTTCTCGTTGGCGCGGGTAGGTGCGGTGCGTGCGGTGGATTATGATAGCTTACTCAATGTGCAGGACGGATTTCTGGTTTCTGACGTGCACATCGATGACGAACATCCACTGGCGGAAATGGCACTGAAGGCTTCTCGCCCAAGCGACCACGGCATTGTGATTTTGGGCATTCACAAGAAGGATGGAAGTTTTGTAGGAGCACCAGGGAAACATGATCATATTCATGCGGGTGATCGCATAATGGTGTATGGGAGCGAGGAATCAGTGGACAAAATGGCTCATCCAGTACAGGACAAGGGGGAAACCTCGGATGAATCCTGAGTATGGCCCGTTCAAAAACAGACAAGCCGCCGACCGCGCGCGATGATTTTGCCACCCTGACAAAGGTGCGGCTCAATACCTTTGTGGTGGTGACAACGCTATTTGGCTATCTGTTAGCATCCCGTTACTACCATGGTGCATGGCTGCATGATGGGTGGTTGTTGTTTCACACACTACTGGGCACCACCTGCACGGCCTTTGGCTCTGCGGCCTTCAATCAGCTGATGGAGATAGAGCAAGATGCACGGATGAAACGCACCGCAGATAGGCCGCTTCCTGCACGCCGGATGATGCCCACGCAGGCGTTTGGCATCGGCTGGGCATTGGCTGCCTTTGGCATCGTGCATCTCGCCATGACGGTGAACCAAGCCTCCGCCTATCTTGCTGCCACCGCACTGGGGGTTTACGTTTTTCTCTACACCCCGCTCAAGCGCCGCAGCTCTACAAACACACTGATGGGCGGCATTCCCGGAGCCATTCCACCGATGATCGGCTGGGCGGCGATCGCGGAAACCTCCGGCGGGCACTGGTATGAAGCTCACTCGTGGTTTCTCTTTGCTCTGCTCTTCCTGTGGCAGATGCCGCACTTTGTAGCGATCTCCTGGCTCTGCCGTGAGGAGTATGAGGACGCTGGCTACGCGATGTGGACAAACGGCGATGTCTCTGGCAAAAAAACCTCCACCATCGCGGCTGGGTTTACCGTGCTTCTTACTTTGTTAGGCCTGCTTGGTTGGCTAACAGACATGGCAAACCTCATCTGGCTAGGCGGCGGCACCCTGACGGGGCTGGTGATGCTGTGGCTGTGCTTCCAGTTTGCTAAAAAAGGCGATCGCCCAAGCGCGCGCAAATTATTTTTCTACACCTTGTTATATTTACCTCTCGCATTAGCACTCCTTGCTATCGGCTGGAAACAAGCCTAACTTACCTCGCTGAATTATGGATCTGGAACCTGCAGAAAGAAACCCCGCCGAGCTCCGCCGCACCGCCTTCATCCTCCTCGCTGTGATGGTCATTGGTGGTGGTTTGATCTTCTATAAATACCTAGAACACGAACGCTCCAAGGACCCAAACCGCCCGCCAATCCTCACCAAGCTAACGCAGAATTTTGCGGCAAAGAACCAGCATGATGAGTTTACTTCTTTCTCGCCTCTCGATGGTAAAATCTGGTTTGCTGCACCGATTTGTGTTTCTCAGCTAGAGGAAAACAAACACGCCATCACGATGATGAAAGAGATAGATGCCCACTACTCGGGCCGCGATGACATTCACTTTGTTCTCATCTCCATCGATGGTGAGGATCATGGTGTAGGCCCCGCACAGCTGGCTGAGGCTGCTGAGAAGCTCGGCTTACCAGACACCCGCTGGACGTTGCTTACCAGTAGCAATACAGACCGCCAGCGTGGGCTCATCAAGGACAAACTACGCCTAGGCCTAGTGCTCAAGCGTGACAAGGGAGATCCCGCTGGAAAATGGAAGTTCCCCTCAGAAATAGCCCTACTCGATCACGAACGGCACCTACGCGGACGGTATGATTTCAAAGAAACCCACGAGGTAGCGGCAGAGTATAAAGAGAAGGTAAAGGAGCACCCAGAGCTGCTCAAGGACAAGAACATTGATGCCTACATTAAGGCGACTGAGCTCCTGCGCGAGACACTCTATAAACATACTGACTACGTCCTAAACGAAGCCAAATCCGCAAAGTAATTAACCTAACTGATTCCACCAATCTAACCCATGACTGATAAACAAAAAATCGCCACCATTTACATTAGTGTGGCTGTTATTTCCGCCCTTATTCTGGCGGTGACATTCTACATCCGCAGCCACGGGCTACAGCAGTCACAGCAGAAGCCCTACTACAGCAAGGACAGCAAGCTGGAGCCTCTGCTCACACTCAAAGAGGACATCACACTCAAGAACCAAGACGGTGAGGAAGTAAAAATCTCTGATCTCAAAGGTAAAGTCTGGGCGGTAGCGCAATTCTACGCCTCCTGCCCGATGTGCGCCGAACGCAACGATCAGGGGCTCAAGCAACTCTACGAGAAATTCAAAGACGTGCCAGACTTCCAGCTCGTCTGCATCACCGTGGACCCCGCTACCGATGGCGTTGCAGAAATGAAATCCTACGCAGATGCCCTGGATGCCAGCACCAAGAACTGGTGGTTTCTAACCGGCGAGGCCGAGCCACTACTCCACTACATGCGCTACGAGATGAAGTATGACACCATCACCAAACGCACAAACCCTGAGGAGATTGCCGTGAAAGGCGAGATCGCTCACAACATGTCCATCACTGTTTTTAATCGCAGCTTAGGTATGATCGGCGAGCGAGTGGATCTCAACAAGGCTCGCGGCGATGGAGAAAAAACCTACCGCGAAACCGAAAAGAAACTCCACCAACTCATCGAAGCCGCACTCAGCCAAGACAAGTAATTTTTGTTAGGTTTTTTGGACAGGATTAACAAGATTTACATGATTAAAGAGAGCAGATCTTTCGGTCCTTTCACATCCCAAGAAAAATCCCGTTAATCGTGTAAATTCTGTCAAAAAAACACTACCAAAAGTTCTTCAAACTTCAAACTGAACACCCCAAACCACTCCCCCATGCCCAGTCATAAAGAATATCTTCAGCGGGAGCCAAATGCTGCGCTGCAAAAAAAACTCACCCGCGCCGCCTGGGTGATTAGTGCGGCGATCTTTGGTTTAGTGGCGTTAATGGGAAAGTATAAGCTCGATATTGGTGTGGACCTTTCCTTCCTGCCGCCTGTGCATGCTGTGCTGAACTCATTGGTGGCGATTTCTCTCGTGATTGCCTTTATTGCAATCAAAGGAAAAAACGTTAACTTGCACAGAGGCGCAATTGGTGTGGCGGTGGTTTGCTCGGTATTGTTTTTGGTCTGTTACGTAGCCTACCACGGCACTCAGGAGGAAGTCAGATTTGGCGATCTTGATCGTAATGGCGAGGTGAGCGAGATGGAGAAAATCCAAGCCGGGCTGATGCGTAGTGTGTATTTGTTAGTGTTATTAACGCACATTGTTCTCGCAGCTGTTAGCCTGCCCTTTATCCTCATCACTCTCTCGTTAGGATATACCAATCACTTTGCACGTCACAAAAAAATGGCCCGCTGGGTGTTCCCCCTCTGGCTCTACGTCGCCGCCACTGGACCAGTGTGTTATTTTCTATTGAAGCCATATTATTAGCGGCTCTGGTTGGGTGTTTTTCGAGACAGGATTTACACGATTAACGGGATTTTTCTTGGGTTGTGAAAACAACCAAAAACCCGAGCTCTTAATCATGCAAATTTTGTGAATCTTGGCCAAAACATGAACCCACAAGTTTCTTTCCAGAAGAAACACAGTGATTGCATCCATCGTGAGATAAGCTAGCTTGGGCTGTATGAATAGATCCATCTGGTTTTGGCTAGGCCTCGGTGCGCTGGTCGTGGGCGTGATCTTTCTGAACCCATCAAGCAGCGATGCCATTGCGGGTGTGTTTGGCCGCGGTGCCGCATCCTCCACGGCGGATAGTGAGGCTTCCTTAGCCAGGCCAAACCGGCAGAAACAAAATGGTGGCAGCGGGAATAAAACGCTCAGCAGTGAGGATGCGTATCGGTTTCTGCAGGACTATATCAAGCAGGCTCAGGAAGATGCTCAGCCTAAGATCAGAACAAAAAATTCAGACCCCTCGCTCTTTAGTGGATACGAGGAACTAGAAAAGTTTGAAAAAAACAAAGAGATGCTTTCCTTATGGATAAAAGCACTTGATGTGAGCCGTCAGCGCATGCTTTTCCAGTCGTTTTGTCCTCCCTCCTATCGCTATCTGAAGAGGAGAGATCATCCTTATTTTAACCGCAGGCTCAGTATGTTGCTTATTCAGCGCATGGCTTGTGAGGATATTGTCGCCACCCAAAAGTGGTTAGTAGAGAATGGTTATCCCACGAAAAAAGATTGGCTAACAGAGAATGTGTTGTTGGGCTGGGCAGAGTCAGACCCGAGAGCCGCGCTCGAACATTACCGCACCCTAACAGAACCATCAACAGAGAAGCAAAACCACACGGGGGATTTCAAGCAAGTCTATTGGGATATGCACCAAGTTATCGGCAAACATGATCCTAAGCTCGCATGCAAGCTGGTAAAAGAGGCACCTGCTAGTGAGAAATTCGAATTACTCAGATCTGTCATCCTTGGGCTACAGCCCGATGCTCCGTTTAGTGACGTTGCGAGATTGTTAAACCTGAGCGAGCCCTATCAAGAACCCGAAAATCTGCCATGGTATCAATTGCGTGCAGCCCCAGCTCAATGTGCCGAAAATCTAACCGTAGCATGGGCGCAGACGAACCCAACGGAAGCGTTCCAGTGGGCGAGGCGGGAGGTTTCTGCTTATTGTGAAAGCATACGATTTGATACTGCAAAAAAGGAAGAGTATACCAAGGGGTTTATGAGTGATGTGTATGGAAACTGGGCAATACGCAATCCAGAAACCTTCATTGCTTGGGCAGAGAACTCGCTCACCACCAAGGAGACGGTTACAGCTCTGGCTTCGACTTCCTATCCAGAGTCTTTGGCGATCGCAGCTAAGGAAAAAAACATTGTAGAACGCAAGCGGCTTATGCTGAAGGCAACCGAACAATTTATTTCATATCAAGATCCGTTTGGCGGCCAAGATATTACAGATTTATCCAACAATGAGATGGCGGAATTGATCCAGACAGTGTATGAAGCCAAACTACCTCCTGCTGATAAAACGATGTTGATCCGCAGCATAAAAGCAGAGAAAATTTCACGATGACTAACCGCAAAAAAACACAAGCGACTCTGCTCGTTCTAGCATTGTTAGTGGTGCTGCTACTCATTTTTAAGAGCGGCATAGCAAGAGGTCTTTCCACCAGCGAGGGGGACGACCACACACGGCGAGGGGCATCACGCAGCGTGGGCGATAATAAGAAAGAAGCCCGTGCGGCGCGGAAAAGTAAGGCGCAATCATTATCTGATATTGATCCCACCCACGACTACGCTGATCTCAAGAATTTCCACCTTCGCCCGGTGAAACTACGTGAGGAGCGGTTTACCCAAGCTGTTTCCACGCTGCTCGCAAACTATCGGGAAGCCTGCACAAAAACGGGTGAGCAGCCGGTGCGTTTTCGCCTACGATATGATGACTCTGTCAAAGACCAACCGATGCGGCTAAACTTGCCGAATGGGAGTTTTGACATGCAGCTCAGATTGCTCTGCGCAGCCGCAGGCGTGAAGGTGGAACATGAGGGCGGGAACCTTACTTTTCGATCGATTGCTAGCACGTTGGGTGAAAACTTCGATGCTGATGAGTTATTTACTAGAGCGTTTTCTCCTGTGCCTGCACTTAGATCGAGATTGGCGCGGCTCACTGGCTATGAAGCTGTGCGATCTGATCCCTTTGCGGCAGAGCTGGAGGAAGTTCATCCTGCGGGGAACACGCACGAGCTACTCAATAAATTTGCTCAGAAAGATTCTGAAGTGGTCAATGTGTTCTCTAATTATATACCTGCCACGGAAACCATTGTTGTTAGAAACACGATGACGGAGTTGTATCGCATTGAAGCCCTATTGGGTGTAATGCGGGATTACCCAGTGCGGAATATTGCAACTAGAAATCAACTGATCACGTTTCCAAGTGACTTTGAAGTTGATCGAGAAAATTTTCCAAACTTGGCACAGCTAGCAGCCGTGCCAGGTGTGGAGATCAAGACGCTTCCCTCCGTCATTCACAAGCTTGGGGAAAGATACAAAGTGGAATCAGTCAGCCATCAGATGGCAAGCGACCAAGCTCATCAAAATTGGTCCGGAATAAAGTATGGAGGGCAGACTAGCCGCTTAGGCTTTGGCTTAGAGTATCAAAATGATGTGGAAACAGGGCAGGCACCAGCACAAGGTGGTGATGCCTTTGACTACCAGAAAAAATCCATGAAAGGGATAGGGACACCAGGTGAAACACGCATTACCAGACTCCCTAACAAAAACGGCAACCAACAATACATGGTCATCACCTCACAAATGGTTGATGACTCAGGCTCTGTGGTTAAAGAGAAACCTAGGAGCGCGCCGTAGGGTAATTAGGCGGTGGTTTATAGCGCTATCAAGCTAAGGGGGTTTTATAAAATGAACCCGTGTGAGGTTGTGTCCATGTTATGTTTTTAGCATCCTCACTAAGACGGTATTCATCGCACCGATCAAATCTTGTAAATCCTGTCCAAAACTACCGCGCACCTTGCAGTTTTTCCTTTAGCTTGGTAGCTGGTAGAATTTAATGGTGTCGCTTCCTTCTTTATTTGATTTCCTTGCACGACAAAAAAGAATTTTAATTCTTTAATTTCGGTGAGATCGAGGTAGCATTGCGTTGAGATGAAGTCAGGAGCAGAACAGCCGATCATTGCGGCTGAGCCATACCGGGTGTTTTTCCCTGTTGCGTTGGCGGCAGGAGTGCTGGGAGTTTTATTATGGCCAGCGTTTTACTCGGGAGTGCTTCCATATTACCCGGTGTTCGCCCACGCACGGGTGATGATTGAGGGATTCGTAGGAGGGTTTGCGGTTGGGTTTCTTGGCACGGCATTGCCCAAGATGCTATCCACTCCGCCGCTGCGTCTCTGGCAGGTGTGTTTGTTGCTAGCACTCCACATTGGCTACTGCACGGCGCACTTGTTTGGCTACTTACGCACGGGTGATGGTATCTTTGCTGGTATGATGATCTTGATGATAGCTCTTTTGCTGGTCCGTGTCCTTTGCCGGAAATCACTGCCACCAGCTGGCATGGCGTTAACTGGATTGGGTTTGTTTTCTGGGGTGTTTGGCGCGGCTTGGGGGGCGGTATTTGGTTTTCAAGGGGATGCGTTCTGGGGGCATTTTGCACAACGCTTGCTTTATCAAGCGTTTATTGTGCTTCCCTTGTTAGGTGTGGGTAGTTTTATTTTTCCGATGATCTTGGGTAGCCAGAGCAAGAGCGCAGGGCTATTTGGTAAAGCGTGGCGGAATAAGGCACTGGAAGCACTCTTGCTGGGTGCCTTGGTCATTGCTACGTATTGGATCGAGGTGCACGGGCAGGCAAAAGCGATGTCTTGGGTGCGTGCGGTGTTGTGTTTTGTGTGGCTAACAAAGGAGAGCGGTTGGCTAGCAAAGCCGCAGAGCAGAGGAGTGATGCCATGGGCGCTGCGCGCGGGAATTGTTTGCTTGTTAGGCGGGATGGTGGCCACTGGGATTCTTCAGGAACAAAAAACAGCACTAGAGCACAGCCTCTATATTGGTGGCTTTGGCTTGATCACAATGATGGTGGCCACCCGAGTAATCTACGGCCATAGTGGCCAGGGTCATCAGTTTCAAAAATGGATTAAACCGATCACCGTCCTCACAGGCTTACTACTCTTTGGCATGGCAACGAGAATCTCTGCAGATTTCTTACCGCGCGTGCGCATCTCCCATCACGTTTATGCCGCCATCCTCTGGGTAGTGGTGTGCATTATCTGGGGTATCGCCGTAATCCCATCGGTAAGAAAACGCGCATTCCCCTCTAAGCCTAAGTCTAGGCCTAGCCCAAAGTCTTTGCCTGCCAAGCCATCGTTAATGGATCTTGATTTTAGGAAGTGATTGAGCAATCATAAGCTTTACAGATCTCTCAGTAATGTGTAAATGGAAGCATAACAATGCAAACATGTTTCATTACTTCCAATGAAGCAACAATTACTGAAACCGATACATTATGAAAAAATATATTACATCAATCGCGCTGTTATCGTGTGCTATCCATGCAGACGCAGCAATCATCTATTACGATGGTCAGGATGCCACCAATGCCCACGGGAATGGCTATAACAACTCTTCCCACGATGCCTCTAGCCTAACTTACACTACCGTTAATAGCATTGTGCTTCCCACCACAGGGGGCAAACGAGTCACCTCAGGCACCGGAGACCCTAATAACGATTACTTCGCCATTGGCGGAGCTAGCTCTGGCTTTGATACGGCTGGTCTCTACGATGCTGTCTCTGGCTCAGTAGGTGGAGGCGCTGTTAGTGGCTCAGTTTATCTTGGGTTTCTTATGCGGGCCCCAGTCGCTGCCGGACCAAGCGTGGAAAACTCCTACTCAGCTCTTCAGCTAGGTATCACCGGAGGCTCCACTGCAGTGGGTATTGGAAACCACTGGAATGCGTGGGCCTACAGTATCTTCGGCACACCAGGCAACCAGGATCTCATTCAAGGAACTGGTGGTAGCTCTTGGCTTAACTATGATACTAACACTCACTGGGCGGTTGCTAAAATCACATTTAATGCCAATGCAGATGATGACTTCACTGTGTGGTTAGATCCTAACCCTGCCGATGGCGACAGCCAGCAAAATGGTGTTAGAAGATTCAGTGGCACCGCTGTGGGCTCCATGGCATTCGATGAAATTTCTTACCGCGCAGGAAATGGTGGCACCGACAATGCATGGGAGTTTGACGAAGTCCGCTTCACCGATGACTGGGCAAGCCTCACTGCCAACCCTGTGCCAGAGCCAAGCTCAAGCGCTCTCCTTGCATTAGCCGGAGTGGCATGCTTACTCCGCCGCCGCAAGTAGTCTGATACACAGCTCAACCAATAAGCCAGCCTGCAAGTTTGCTTTGCGGGCTGGCTACTGCTCAGACACCTTTGCCATTGACAAAGCTTTGGTCTTGCAGACTTGTGGAGTGAAGATGACTGCTACTCTATTTCTTGTTCTGGCGATTTTATCGGAGGTGGCTGGAACTTGCCTACTGAAAGTGAGCGAGGGTTTTTCGCTCTGGCTGCCCTCGATTGGCTCGCTCGCCTGTTATATCGGCTCGCTGGCATTTGCCGCACTTGCACTGAAGCACGGAATTGCCTTGGGTACTGGCTACGCCGTCTGGTCTGGCCTCGGACTGGCTTTGGTGACTTTAGCTGGGAGGATTTTTTTCCGGCAAAGCCTAGATACCCCCGCCTTGCTGGGCATTGGCCTAATCCTAACGGGTGTGCTTGTCATCCGTCTCTGGTCCAAGAGCTTGGATTGGACAAGCTAACCCGCCGCTGGGACACGCTGGGACTGGGCATCAGGTAATGCTTATCGGCCACGCAAGCGGGATCTGAAGAGGCAGCACATGGTTATCCCCAGTGTCAACAAGGCTGACGACGAAGGCTCGGGCACGGCACGAATTTCAAAAGAGGTCTGAAGTAGAGTGCTAACTGATTCGTTGAAGTTCACAATATTGCTAGGTGAGGTTTCATCATAAGAAATGTCTTCATGGAAACGCTCAAAGGATAGTAAGCCAGTGACGGTTTCCCCCGGAGCGAGGGTGTCCGCCGGAATCAAAAAGCTGCCAGTCACAGCATTCAAAGATCCGCTATTGAGAATGCTGCTGCCATTGCTGTCAAGCAGGACGATACGGGCTGTATCGCTCCAATTAGAATTGAATGTAGAATCATTGAATTGGCTGGCAAAGGGATCAAACGTGAGAGTGAAACCCTGATCCGCAAGCAACTGAATGGCACCCCCCGCCCAATCGGATGCCGGGTTAGTCAGCATCGGCATTTCGTCCGCAAACGAACGCATTCTCAGATTCCCCTGACCTCCTGTCATTTCAAAGGTATATGGCCTGGTGCCATAAGCTGCCTCAAAGTCAGCCACACTGGTTCCAGGGCCGAGATCAATCCGCGCCGATGCGCCTGCACTATCGAAACCATCCTCAACATTTAACACAACAGGGGAGGCTCCTGTTCCTGGCGTATAAACTTGGTTGGTGCCTGCACCGATAACAATCGGCGTCGGCGTGGGGTTGTCTGGATCACCCGGATCCCTGTATTCCATCGCATCCAACTCGAGGTAGGCTCGGGTTGATTGAGGGGCACCTGTGTCGCGCTGGGTAAACTCAATGGTGCGCGATGCACTGTAGGTCATAAATGTAGTAGCCCCCGTCGGCAGCACGAGGCAAGCAGCGCAGCTAGCCATCAACAGTTTCCTTGCGGTGCATGTCCCGTTTTTTATCAATCGATTTGTTCGCATAAGTGAAAGCAGTTTAGCAAAACCGATCCATAAAAAACTTTGCAGAAATGCCGTTTCTGCGAGGTATGCCTTGGTCGTGTCCCAGTTCCGGTTTGTTACGAAACGGAATGATATTCTGGAGGCGGAAACGGAGCCGCCAGACTGCCTGTGACTCCTTCACGCACCGGGATCGCCATCTCTGTGCGATATCTCCAGTCTCGTTTTACAACGCTGGATAGCAACGATGAGATGTTTTTCATCCAGCTCGGCTTCACTTCGATAAAATCGTAAGACGCGAGTTCGGCAAAATCATAGCCGCTCTGCATCATCCAATTGATGCCGAACCCCCACCACGCCTGAGTGTGAGATTCCGCGTCTCCATAAAATGGGGCACATGCCACTTTTCGTGCTGGAATTTTCTGGATAGCGAATCCTTGTTCTTCAGCAACGGAATGCGGGATCTGAATACCGACATCATAGCGGATCGATGATTCGGAAGTAATCCGGTCATCATCGAAAGCGCGGACAACCACCTTACAAGGATCGCAGACCAGGTTTCTTTTTTCTGCCCACCGGATAAGTTCTATTGCTGTGCGTGCGACCGTATAATTGTTTCCTCCAATCATCGGACGGTAAGCCATCCACCACGCTGGGGACTCGGAAACTTTCACATCATCCGGCATCAAGGGATTTCGATACTTGCTTTCAGGCGCTGCCGTTGGGATCGGTTTTTTCTTCCGATACCCTCTTGGTGATACACCGAACAGGTTCTTGAATGATCTTGAAAAGGCGGCCGGTGACTCAAACCCAGCATCCAAGGCCACCTGAGTAAAAGTTTCATTCGTTAGAGCAATAGTAAGCGCTGCCTTCTCAAGCCTTCTTCTTCTCACATATTCTCCGATTCCTTCGCCGACAAACCAAGAAAAAATCATGCGTAACTGAGATGCCGACATCCCAACATCGGCAGCAATGATATTGATGCTCAGCGGCTCCGACAGAGAACTATCAATATATTTCACCGCATTTCTAACAACATCAGCCCATATCTGGAGAACTTCCTCGGAGTGGTTTTTTGAGTGGGGAAGATTGATTTCCATGGTGGAGGAAAATAATAACTTAACAGCTGGAGAGAATCAGTTACTTTTTTCTGAAAGTAACGATATTGATTTTTCTCCGAACGATGAAAGTATTAATATCATTTTGAAACGTCACTTCTTTGGGTGTTTTTCCGTCAAAGTGGAGATGTAGAGGATAACATCGCGAACGTCTTGATCGCTTTTAAGATAGCTGACTGTTTTACGCATTTTTGCGCCGCTTTCATCGTCTGTGTGATAGCCCCTGGTGCCTGATTTGAATTTGTCCCACTGCGCTAGGAGATACCAATCTTGAAGCCCCACCAGAGGAGCACTTTTGAAAACAACTTCGCCGCGGCCATTATAGCGATGGCACTCCATGCAGTGCTCACGGTAGAGGTAGGCACCATTTTTGAGGTCTCCTTGGATGCTTGACTTAATCTTAACTGCGGGAAGTGTGAGTAGGTAGGCGAGCGCTTCGTCAATAGCAGCTGGCTCTAAGCTAAGCAGGGTGTCCCGCATGATTTTACCCTGAGAGTCATCAACGTGTGTGCCCCGCTTCCCTGTGCGGAAATTTTCCACCTGCAAACGGAGATACCACTCGGGTAAGGATGCGATGGCTGGCGCGGACACTTCTCGGTTTCCTTCGCCGTGCTTACCATGGCAGGTGGCGCATGTTGTTAGAAATGGATTGGTGTCCGTTTTTACTCGAGATGGCGGCTTGGTTGCTACCGCCGAGTGCGATGTTTGTTCTGAGCTTAGGTAGATACCTGCTACAGCCATAAGGACAGCCACGACGAGGTAGAGCACCGGGGATAATCGCCTCATGCTTTTTAATACGTGGTCGTTGGCTTGTTTATTCACTTGAAGTGTTAGTTTTGATTTATTAACTATCACCCCAACATTATGAGCGAAAGCGTAAATCCATACACCGCACCTAAAGCGGAAACCATAGCCAGCCCTGCGGGTAATGCTGACCCCGCGAATTATTACCTTGAGGGAAAGCTCCTTGCTATCAGAAAGGAAACTGATCTGCCGAATCTGTGCATCATTACAGGGGAGGAAATACCCGATGCCAAACGCCGCAAAAAAGTGCTTTATTGGGCAAACCCAATGTGGGCGTTACTTATAATCATTGCCTGGCCAATCTATGTGATTGTTTATTTCTGCGTGCGTCAAAAAGCCATTGTTCGTTACAGCATTTCAGCTTCTGCCTTGCGAAAGCGGGCGCTAAAAATTGCCGCATCCGTCATCTTATTGCTTGGTGCGATTGCTGGGACGGTTTTCTTTTTTTTACGAGCGGCAGATGATGACAGCAATATTGGCTTTGGCTTTTTAGGCATTGTGGCCTCAATTATTTTGCTGCTCTTTTTCTCCTACGCCTGCACGTTTCTCCGTGTTAAGAAAATGAAAAATGAATGGTTTCTCATCACTGGCACGGGCAAAAAGTTCCGTGAAAAAATGAACGAGAAATACAACGGCACAGGTATAGGGTTTTATTAGCAAGTGGCAATATTACCATTGTTAGAACCACAGCAACCCAAAGCTACTGAGCAGAAAGTAGCCGCACACGAGGCTAGTAACAACCAATAATGCGATGCTCACCCACCATGAGGAGGTGCCGCCACACATGGTGGTAAAACCGTGCCCTAACATAAAGATGACTGGGCCAAGTATCATGCCATAAAACATGATAAACAAAAACCCGTCACCCCAGCTCTCTGGACGTGACATGGCCACGCAGAAAAACGTCAGCGTGAGTGCTGTCAATAAGTTCACCCAGCGCACAGCATCTGGAGGATCAGAGACGGGTGAGAGAAGGCTCTGGGAGAATCCCGGCCTCATGAGGTCTTCAAATTTCGTGCTCATCGTGCTGGAACATTACACAATAAGCGAGAAGGGTGCTATTATAGGAAGGTGAGATGTTTGTAATCAGCCTATTGAAAAAAATCGAAACCTAGCACGGAACAGATTGAAGGTTTAGATGATTTTGTTAGATCTAGCCATGAGTAGCAAGCAATCTGAGCCAAAAAAATCACCTTCCCTAGTAAGAGAAGGTGATGGAATAGATTGGTCTAGCCGATTGGCTATTTGCGGCGGCGCAGAAGTAAAGCGATGCCTCCAAGCCCAAGAAGTGCTGTGCTCGATGGCTCGGGGACAGCTTCTGTTGCGAAGCGAACTTCACCGAGGCCATAGCGATCTCCACCGGCTGTAATACCAGGTTGGCCACCGTAATTGCTGACGATACGGAGACCTACATACTGAGCATCCACACTGGCAAACTGAAAGGCCTGTCCCAGGTTTGTTGCAGAGGAATCATCGCCTCCAGCATCGATGTATGACATGGTTCCACTATACTCCACGGCTTCAGTTCCAAAATCAAACGTACTACCTTCGGCCGCCGTGTGAAAGATCAGTTCAAACTCTCTGGTGTGGTTTCCCGCGTCAGTTGCTGTGGGTCCCCCATTGTTTCCATATTGCCAAAGGATGATTGTGCCAAATGACAGTTCGCTTCCAAGGTCAATTGAGAATACGGGGTTGCCTCCCGTAGTGCCAAATGTCCACGAGTCTGTATGACCTCCGCCCGTTAAAACGTGTGTGGTGGCTTGCGCTGTTGCGAGAGTCTCGCCTCCAGTCAAGCCTGCGCTCAAGCCTGAGCCAGAAATCAAATCACCTACGCTGGAACCTGCATCACCTGCAATTGTCCCTGTGATTGAGGTGGGCGCAATAACCGCAGCGTTAACACCGCCGATGAGCCCCAATCCTATCAGATTGATAATTGTTTTTTTCATATGTTATATTTGTGTTGTGAAATAGGTCACGTGTTACAAACCACGCGTTCCGTAACGAATACTAAATAAGTTCCTCACTCATGTGTCAAAACAAAAGTTGGCCGCGCAATATTTTTTCTGTAAAAGTGGCTGATAGCTTGGTTGAAGGTTTGG
>JBMYYO010000071.1:0-15555 GCA_049609505.1 Akkermansiaceae bacterium
GCCTGCCGGTGGAGCCTGTAAGTAGAACGCGCATCTGGCGTGTGAGGCGAGAGTGTGAAGCGGTTAGTTAGATCACATGGAGGTCATCTATGTCACCGAGCTCACCAAGTTCGTCTTCTAGCTCGGGGAAGGCGGAAGGGTTCGGGCCAGCATCGCGAATATTACGCAGGGTCCTGCGAGTGCCACGCTTAGTCTCGGGGCCGTTGATTTTTTCAATCACATTACCTACAAGAGCGGGTGCGAGTGCGCATAATCCGAGTGCGGCAAGAGTAAGGGCGACTGGGCGGCGGGTCTCTCTGTGCATGAGGTCTCCTAGAATGACACCTGCTGCCGTGCCAAGCACTGCGGGTGCAAAAGAAGCGCTGGTTTCCATCCAGTTTTTGTCTGTCTGATCCTGTGACATGGCCATAATGTAGCGTATGCTGGGACGATATAAAGAGAAAATCATGCGTTTATGACTTTTCATTGTCACGATCTCTCTCATGCTCCCGCCATGAGCCATTCCTCACATCATTACGCCCTTATTTTAGCTGGTGGCAGCGGCACACGTTTCTGGCCGCTCTCTCGCAATGCCAGACCTAAGCAGCTGCTCAATCTGTTAGGAGATACCACGCTCCTCAACCAGACAATTGATCGCTTGGAGGGGCTCGTTCCTAAAGAAAATATTCTCATCCTCACAAATGCTCTCCAGGTGGATGCCGTGCGGGAAGTGGCAAGCGATCTACCGCCGGAGAATATTTTTGCAGAACCAGCCAAGCGTGACACCGCACCTGCCGTTGCCCTCGGAGTGGGGCTAGTAGCCGCCCGTGATCCTGAGGCCACCATGATGGTGCTGCCATCGGATCAGTTGATTTCTGACACAGAGGCCTACCAGTCCGTGATGCGTGATGCACTCACTGCGGCGGAGCACAATGATGCCTTAGTCACCGTGGGCATTAAGCCTACTTGGGCATGCCCATCCTATGGTTATGTGGAGCGTGGCGATGCGGCGGTGCTGGATGGTCCCGCGCTTACCCACCAGCCGGCGGAGGTTTCCAGATTCAGAGAAAAACCTGACCCCGAACTCGCAGAAACATTCCTCGCCCAAGGAAACTACGCGTGGAACGCAGGCATGTTTATCTGGTCCGTTAAAACCGTCACCGCTGAGCTGGAGAAACACACCCCCGAGCTGGCAACCTTCATCGGCGAACTTGGAAGCACGGCTGATCTGTTAGGCACGGTCGAGAGCAAGTTTCCAAACCTCACACCCATCTCTATCGACTATGCTCTGATGGAAAAAGCCAGCCGTGTGCTCAACATTGAAGCCTCATTTGATTGGGACGACGTCGGCTCCTGGATCTCCGTTGCCAAGTATCTAGATACTCAGGGCGATAACAATCAAACCAACACCAACCTCGCGGAGATTGATAGTGAAAACAACATCATCTTCAACGCCCGCAAGGGATCTAAAGTAGCCCTCCTAGGCGTGGATGATCTCATCGTGGTGCAGACTGATGACGCCCTCCTCATCGCCAACCGCCACCAAGCAGATGCTATCAAAAACCTCGGCGCACAGCTTCCTGAGGAACTTCTCTAACAAATAATGATCGAGCACCCAATACTTGGAATTGATCACGGTGATGCCCGAGTGGGTATTGCTGCCACGGATGCCGCCGGAATCATGGCACACCCTGTGGAGACTATTCAGGTGAAGCACGGTGATGTCATCGAGCGTATCGTTGAGATCGTAGCCGAGCGTGGTATCAAGCAGCTTGTGCTGGGGCTTCCCCTACGCATGGATGGTAGCGAGGGTGATGCCGCAGAGAAAGTGCGCAAGTTTGGCCAGCAGCTCACCGAGCGCCTCCCCGAGCTGCCACTGCATTTTTGTGATGAAACACTTACAACGGTGGCAGCAGCAGAGAAACTTCACGAGGCCGGGCGTAATGCTAAGCAGCAGAAAGCAATGATCGATCAAGCCGCCGCCGTAGAAATCCTCGAAAGCTGGCTAGGTATGGTATAACATCTAAGCTAACAGCTACTCGATCGTTTTCCGCCATTTCTTCGAGATCAGCGGGCGGCAGAGGCCGTAGAGGAGGTAAATGGAGAAAATGGCTACAGGTGTGTACCAGCGAGTGCGCTCGTTGATGATGAGAACGATAAAGATGGCTCCTCCTAAGATACCCCAGACGGTGCCGCGGGTTTGGAAATCTATTTTTTTGAAGCTCGGGTATCTAACGTTACTGATCATCAGCGCGGCTAGACCAAGCATGGCAGCGGCAAAGATATAATTCCATGGCGCGTGGTAACGGTCAGTTTTTGTTAGATCAATGATGAGGAAAGTGATCGATGCGATAAAGCCGGCGGCCATCGGGATAGGGATGCCTCGGAAGTCCATGGAGTCTCCTTCTTTCTTGGGCATATTAGCGAGGCAGTTGAAGCGAGCCAAGCGCATCGCGCCGCAGAGCAAGTAGATAAATGCAATCGCCCAGCCAAACTTATCTGGCAGGGTGAATAGCACCGCTTTGGAGACGAGTAGAGCGGGTGCCATACCAAAGGAAACTACATCAGCCAATGAATCAAACTCCTGCCCGAAGGGAGATTCCTTGCCTCCCATTCGTGCCAATCGCCCATCTAACAAATCAAAAAGGCATGAGGCGAAGATCAGCCAAATCGCTTTTTCATAGTGCGGATAAGCGTCTTCAAACCCGACTTCCTGCATGCCCTTAAAAATAGTCAGCACGGCAAAAAATCCACAGCAGAGGTTGCCTGCCGTCATGAGGTTTGGCAGGAGGTAGATCTTGGGTTCTTGATATTCTTGGTCACTCATGGCGGGTGAAAAATGGGTTGCTCAGGATGGCAGTATGCTGAGCGGATTAGCGTCGGCTCCCCCGGAATCGATTCCGAGGATCGCGGTCGTCCTTACTGGCATCATCCCGATAGCGCAGGATGCCGTAGCGTTTGAGGTTTTTGATGAACTCCTTGGTGTTGTTTCCAGTTTGTTTATCGTAAGCGAGCGCGCCGAGCGTGCCGTCCTTACTCTTGAGAGCTTCCATGGCGCCCTCGGCCTTTGTGGCGGCGCGGCTGATGCTGCGCACGGCTTTTGGCACCTCGCGTAAGGCGGGCTCAATGTATTTGAGTTCTTTGCGTGCATCCGCCATCAGCAGCTCTGCGGAGTCTGCCGCCTTGGAGATGCTAGCCATGGTTTTTTTTGCCTCGGCAACGGCAGGCTTCAGCTCCCTCGATGCCTCGTTGATCTCATTGCTTGCCTCCTGAAAGTTAGCCAGTGCCTTGCTGAAGTTCGCCATGTTTTCCTCCGTGAGAAACTGAGTGTTCACCTTCTCCATGGTGACGTTGAGTTTTTTACCGACGTTCTCGATCTCCACGAGGGCGGAGTCGATTTTTTCCATCGTGTCCTTGGCTTCCTTAATGAGTTTGCTGGCATCTTTTGCAATGCTGGCAGCGTCTGATTGGATAGCATCAAAGCCACCCGCCCCTGCTCCCATAATCACATCACCGCTTTCATAAAACGCGCCCGTTTCGTGCTCGGGTGGGATGATTTCGATGAATTTGTCCCCGAGGAAACCCACGGAGCCGATCTGAAACACAGAGTCTTTGGGGATTTTAACATCATCGCGAATACGCATTTCCATCTTCACGCTGGATGAGCGACCAGCCCCCATGGTTAGCTCTGGCTTGGTGGCTACGCGGCCTACCTTAGCACCCCGTAAACGCACCTCGCTACCTTTGATAATACCTGCGGTGTCTGGGAACTCAATGTATAACGGGTAGTGATCCTTAAACCGATCCCCAAAGCGCCCGAACTCGACAATCAAGATACCAAGCAACACCAAGCCAATCAGAACAAAGAGTCCGGCTAGTGTTTCGCGTCGTTTTTCCCGTGCGGGCATAGGCGCAGTATCTATCGGAATTTGCCATTTGGCAAGATTCAACCGTGAGCCTGTCTTTTACAGAGCCACTCCTTGAGGTTGCCCTGAGGCTGATAGGTTCATGGATGGTGGAGGTTTTACCTTGATGCTGGGTGGTATATCACAGGGCCGATATGTTTCAAATTCTGGCCGGTATTAAAGACGCCCTTGCATCGCGGACTGCCGTGGGTGTCCCATATTAATCTGAATTGCTCAGATAGGCTGCCGTCTTTGTGCTTGGTCATCACACGGATCACGGGCTGTGTTTTTGATCCAGTTTTATAGCCGGGGACGGTTTCGTAAATGTAATAGGCATTGCCCATTTTGTGACCAGGAAGCTGGGCTGATCCCATTGGCTCCTTGAAGGGATCACTTGAAAACGACCATTGCGCAGTGCCGGAACGGGTGGTGATTTTGCCGCCGCTGTGGACGGGTATCTCAAAGGCATAGCGCCACTTTTTATTGTCGGCGCTGATGATGGCACCCCACTCAAGGACGCGATTTTTATGCAACCTGAAGGTGACATGGTATTCTTGATCGTTCCTCACATAGGTGAGCTCCGTAGTGGTCAACTTTTTGATCCGATACGGACCGAGCACTGTGGGTTTTTGTGCGTTGCCTCCACCGTTGACCGATGAAAAATAGAGCGTCTTGAAGGCGATTTGAAGTTTTCCATTTATGTTAGAAAAGTGAATCCTGTCCTCATGCCCTTTGCCGAGAATATTCCGGACTCCGCCAGCGGCCCATTCTCCTTTAAGTTGTTTTGCTAGATTTTCCAGTTCCGCATTGACTGGAGACAAGAGAAGAAGCTGAGCGAGAATGAGAGGAGTTAATAACAAAGTCTTCATTACTTAAAGGTAGCTGCATTCCCGCCAGGGATTGTAAATGAGAGGTAAACACTTGTGGCTTGCTGAGGAGGTGTAGTGATGAGATCACTTATTTTTTGAGCTCGTTTTAATTTGTCGCATTGATGAATCTAGCAAGTCTCTAATCTCCGTCGAGTGGAAAACCTCTTGCGGTGTGAGGTTGTTCTTGTTTCTGGTTATGCTAGGTTTTGGGTATGAAATTTTTTGCGATGATACTGTGTATCTTGTCTTTTTCTTTGTCGGCTTTGCCGGTTTTTGCCAAGGCACCTCATACGTTTACTTCGGCGGATGGGGGGAAGACGCTGCAGGCTACGCCGATTGGTGTGCAGGGCGGCAAGGTGCACTTCCGGAGGCTTAACGGCACCACGTTTTCCGCGAAGCCGTCAGCCTTTTCGGCTGCTGATGCTAAGCAGTTAGAAGCTTGGAAGGCAGCGATGGAGAAACAGCAACACGTAGCCGTAATCCGAAGAATGGCTCAGGCGAAGGTTCCACGTGTGTTGTTTCTCGGGAACAGCTATAGCTTTCATTGTCCTAAGGTGTTTGAGAAAATAGCCCAATCCGAAGGTGAGAAAATCACCGTTGAACAAGTGACCAAAGGAGGCTGGACGCTCGCTAAGCATGCGGCGTCTCAAGAAACATTAGATAAGATTAAAAATGGAAAGTGGGACGTCGTGGTGCTGCAAGAGCAAAGCCAAGTGCCATCGTTTCCCGAGGGGCAGAGGTCTGCACAGATGTATCCCGCAGCAAAAACTCTAGCCGATGCGATAAGGAAGGCGGGCGCTATCCCGGTGATGTTTGTGACTTGGGGGCGGCGTGATGGTGATAAACAAAATGCCGCGCAGTTCCCTAACGATACCTTCACCGCAATGCAGAAACGCCTCACGGAAGGTTATCAAAATGCGGCTAAACACAGTGGTGGGATTCACCTCATTCCGGTGGGGCCTGCTTGGGCGAAAGTGCGCGAGGCGTCCCTTCCGAAAAAACTCTATGCTAACGACGGCAGCCATCCTGCAAAGCAGGGAAACTACCTCGCCGCCTGTGTGTTTTATTCGTCTCTATATAATGCCGAGGTGAAGCAACCTGATAAAAAAATGCCTGACGCCAGCAAGATCATCAAGCAGGCGATAAGTGTGGCTAAGTATAAACCTTTGCCGTATCCACTTCCTGCGCCACCACTTCCCTCGCGGTAGTTTGTTAGAGCATGGATTCGAATGTAGCTTCATCCAGGATTACGACTCCGAGGTCCTCTGCTTTTTTGCGTTTTGAGCCTGCTTTTTCGCCAGCTAGCAAGTAGTCAGTTTTACTCGAAACTGACCCAGAAACTTTACCTCCGTTCGCCTCGATCTGTTTTTTAAACTCAGGACGAGGTTTTGATAAAGTGCCTGTGATTACAAAGGTTTTCCCCGCGATGGCGGAGTCTGATTCTGCATGGGCGGATTTCAGAGGATCATAGTTCTGCGATGTGGGGTTGATGCCTAGGCGGTCTAACTGCGCAATGACGTGTCTTCCTGCATCAGAGGCAAAAAACTTCACAATGTGCTCTGCCGCTACAGGTCCAAGCTCGGACTCGATCTGATACTGCGCCAGCCTCGGGTGGTTTTCTTTTTTACGTTTGGAAACGGAAAGCTCAGAGAAGTTGGGGAGATCAGCTAGATCCCGCAGGATAGGTGAGCTGGAAACCTCCGCGAGGTTCTGATGGAGGCGGGCGATCTCACGGGATGCGGATTCTCCAATGTGGGGGATGCCCATGGAGTAGATCCAGCGAGCTAGAGAGTCCTCCTTGGCCTTCGCCAGTGAGTCAGTGATGACGGTGGCACGTTTCTCCCCGAGCCGGCGAGGTTTGCTCTGCTTGCCATCAGAGACGGCAGGGTCTAACAGTAAATTGGCCAAGTCATCGGATTGTAGATCAAAGAGGTCCAGCGTGGTGCGGATCATTTGTGTTTCTACCAGCTTCTCCGCCACGGCAGTGCCAAGGCCATCAATGTCTAACGCCTTGCGTGATGCAAAGTGGGTAATACCCGTCACGGCCTGCGCTGGGCAGGCAAAGTTCATACAGCGCCATGCTACAAACCCCTCCTCCTGCTCAATCGGTGCAGAGCACGATGGGCAGAGACCGTGGACAAAGTCATGGAGGTTAAACGGAGCGCTATCGGCGGGGCGTTTACTGGTGATCACCTTGACTACGGCGGGTATGATTTCGCCCGCTTTTTCAATCACCACGGTATCACCGATGCGGACGTCCTTGCGGTCGATTTCATCCTGATTGTGGAGGGTGGCGCGGGAGACCGTGGTGCCTGAGACGAATACGGGGTCCAGCTCAGCCACCGGAGTGAGGACGCCAGTTCGGCCTACTTGAATGGTGATGTCCTTGAGTAAGGTTTCTTTTTGTTCGGGGAGAAACTTGAATGCGCAAGCCCACTTAGGGTGTTTGCTTGTGGTGCCTAGCTGAGCGTGTAGAGCTAGCTCTTCTACCTTGATCACAGCACCATCCGTAGCATAGGCAAAGCCGTGGCGGTCTTGATCTAACTTTGCTACACATTCTAACAGCTCATTGATGCTGTTCACTTGGTGAAACCAATGGGTGCTCTGCAGTCCGTAATCTTTGAGGGTTTGTTGGAACTCACTGACGGTGGTGTAGGGGGCATTTTCTACATACCCGTAGGAGTGGAAAATACAATCTAACGGCCTAGCCGCTACAAGCTTGGGGTCCAGTTGTTTGAGCGTGCCAGCGGTGGCATTGCGCGGATTCACAAATACCTGCTCACCGGCCTCATCACGCTGCTGGTTGAGCTTGGCAAATGCCTCGTTGGGCATGAAGACCTCACCGCGGACTTCGAAGAGCGATGGAGCACCGCTCGGCAGACGTAGTGGGATGGATTGGATCGTGCGGATGTTTTGCGTAATGTCATCGCCCGTGCTGCCATCGCCGCGTGTCACGGCGTAGTCCAGGATACCATCGCGATAGACCACGGACACTGCTACCCCATCAATCTTGGGTTCAATAGTGAGAGAGACATGGGTGTTTCCAAGTGCTCGTGCAAAACGATCATACCACCCTAACAGATTGTGTGCGCGCGTGGCAGAAGTTTCTGATAGAGCTTCTAACTCCTCGTCCTTGAGCTCGTGAATGTCCTCAATGGAAAGCATGGGAACGAGGTGCTTGATCTGCTCGAAGCCATCCAGTGGCGCACCGCCAACGCGCTGAGTGGGAGAGTCTGGCCTTGCTAGCTCTGGGTGGGCTGCTTCCAGCTTCTTGAGCTCTCCCATTAGGGAATCATACTCGGCATCAGAGATCTCTGGCGCAGCTTGTTGGTAGTAGAGCTTGTTATGGTGCTCAAGCTGTTGACAGAGCTCGGCCACGCGGCTTGCCGCCTCACTGGATGTATTGGATGATGGCTGGGAAAACAAATCAGGCTCAGGCATGGGGGTAATTTGAAGAAGTTCGGCGGGTTTGTCGATAAAGGAGGATGGACAATTACTCTGTGGCGGCTAGCCTGTCTTGGAGATGAAAAATCATGTTCGAGTAGAGCCGATTGCGCTGATGCCCACGTCCGCTGGATGTGCGGTGTTCCTTGGTGACGGAGAGAAGGCGATCGTGTTTTACATTGAGCCTGCCATCGGCGCGTCCATCAATGCCGTGATGTCTGATGTGAAACCTCCACGCCCGCTGACGCACGATCTTTTTTCTCAGGTGTTAGATGCCTTTGGCGCTACCGTAGAAAGAGCGGTGATCGTTAAAGTAGAGGGTGATGTTTTCTATGCCCGACTATTCATTGTGGCAGAAAACGAAATCATGGAACGCAAAGTGATCGAGATTGATGCCCGGCCGAGCGATTGCTTAGCGCTTGCAGTGCGCCAGAACGCACCCATCTTCGTGCGTGAGCAAGTTTGGGAAGAGCAGCGTGATATGTCCGGTGCGCTTGAGGAGCTTAAGAGTAAAGATTCCTAGAGTTAGGTTAGATTTTTTTGTTAGGTAACAAGCTTGCCGAGCACTTGCTCGATCTCGCGGTGTTTCTCCTCATCCATCACTTTTCCTCCATCTGGCAGAGAAACATAAATGGTGTCCATGGCGGCACCCTTTTCCGTGCAGATCCTAGCATTGACCGTAGCTAAGCCTAGTCTTCCGATTTCAAGGAAAAGATCGTGTAGTAAACCGATGCGATCCAGTGCCTGCACCTCGATAGCTGTGCAGGTAGAGCTCAGCTCATTACTAACATGAACGCGAGTGGGGAAGGGTATGCCTCCGTCAGTGCTGTCTGTTCGTAGCAAATTAGTTTTCCGTTTGAGGAATTTTTCAGGATGGTAATCAGCCATCGGATCCTCGTGCTGATTGATGGCGGTGAATGTTTCCAGGACCCGCTTGCGAGTGCGCTCATTAGTCACAGGGTCATGGTCCATTGTGCAAACTTGAAAGATGTCACAAATCACACCATCGGTCCGAGTATAGACATCCGCGCTGATGATATTGATTTCTTGTGCGGCGAGTGCGCAGCAGACTTTTTCCAAGGTGAGAGGCCTATTCCAGCCTGTAACGATGAGTTCGGTGTGGGAGCGGTCATCGCGATCAATCCAGCCCATATCACACTGGAATTCACTATCGGGGGACTTGGTTTGACGTTTGAGAAATGCACGAACGGACTTTACATGGATGGCGATGTTGCGTGGCTCACGGAAGCGAAAATACGGCTGAGGCATTAGCTTGAAGTGTTTTTCCAATTCCTCGTGGTAAGATGCGGCGAGAAGCTTTCTGCTGCGTGTTAGCAAGCTCTTTGTGTGATCAGACACGGACTCATGGAAGTGTTTTTTTCCTTTCTTCAGCCACAGTGAGGTTGCTTCATAGAGCTGGAGCATGAGCGTTTCTTTCCATGGTGACCACGCTTCATCGTTGGTTCCGTTAGAGTCCGCCCATGTGAATAGCAGCAGGGCATCGAGGTTCCGCTGGTCCTTCATAATGCGGGCAAACTCTTCAATCACTGTCGGGTCTGTTAGGTCCCGGCTGGTGGCGTAGCGCCAGAAGCTCAGGTGGTGATCTACAAGAAACATGATCATCGCACGTCGGCCACTGCGTATCTGTAATCGCCGGCAAACTTTATCCGCCAGCATGGTGGATCCATCAATGTGTTCGCGCACATTTTCCGCTCTACCAGAATCATGTAAAATAATGGCGAGGTGGAGGGCGTAGGGGTCCTGAATGTTTAAGAGCAGCTTGCGGTAGATTTTCCGCCCAGGGTCGCCGTCGTCTGGATTATTGATCAGAGTATCTAGCTGATCAATGCAGCGCAGAGTGTGCTCGTCAGCCGTGTAGCGGTGGAAGAACTCATGCTGCACAAGGCAATCCATAGCTCCGAATTCTGGTAGGTAGTTATCTAACACCTTGGTGCGGTGCATTAGCCTAAGGATGCGGGCCACGTCACCTTTGCGCTCGAGGATAGCGCGGAATGTTTCTCTGTTAGATTCATTGTAGCGGAAGCTGCGGTCGATTTTTTTACTTGCGATGTGGAGGTGCTTACGCGCCTGAGGACTAAGCCTGAGGGAGCGCAGTTGGCAGTGCTGGAAGAGCCGCATCACTTTGTTTGGATCGTCCTTGAGTGTATCTTTGCTCGCGAGAGAAATCCGACCATTGCGTGAGATGAATCCATCAAACTTTTCAGTCTTTGTCTTATCTCCTCGGAAGGGGAGGAAACCAAGAATCCCTTGTGCCTCCTTGGCCTGGTTTTCAATCTCAAAGAACTCCATCAGTGAAGTGGAGTGCGTGTAAATGGCGCGCGTGTGGCGGTAGTAATCACGCATGAATGCCTCACAGCGGCGAAGGATTGTTTTCTGGGGATACTTAAAGGCAGTGGCGACCACTCCCTGCAAGCGCAGTGTTAGGGTGTCCGTGCAGCGTCCGTTTTCATAGTGAAGCTCGTTGCGCACGCGGTGTAAGAAATCATATCCTTCATTCAGCTGACGGCAGGTGCTCTTGGTGATGATTTTTTCCTCGGCGAGCTCTTCGATGGCTTTGAACCCACGCTTCACCCGAGCTACCCAGAGAACATTTTGGTAATCGCGCAATCCACCACAGCTTTCTTTTACGTGGGGCTCTTGTAAGAAAACGGTATGCCAGTATTTTCCATGGCGGCGGCGTAGATCGGCCCGGCGTAGATCAAGAAATGCTTGCTGACCTTTTTTTACACATTCCTTTTCAAAGCGTTTTTTGAATTGCCCATAGAGTTTACGATCACCAACGATGAAGCGGGCGTCCATTAGGGCGGTTTTGCTCTGTTGATCTTTTTTTGCCTCCGCCACACACTCAGCGATTGAGCGGCAGGCGTGGCCTACCTTGAACCCCGCATCCCACAAGGTGTAAAGGATATGCTCGATCATCGCGGTGAGTTTCTCGGGTAGTTTGTTAGATGCCCGAGGGAGGAGGAAAAGTAGATCGAGATCAGATGATGGATTGAGGTGACCTCTGCCAAAGCCACCTTGGGCGACGAGGGAGACGGCGGGTGGTTTTTTAGCCCCATCGGACAGGTTGTTGTTCAGTGCTGATTTAAACATCACCGAGAGCACCACATCTAGGAGGTTTGACCGGGTGGCAGCTATCTCCATGCCTCCAGCGCCAGCGCGATGCTGCTTTAAGATGATGGCCTCTTCTGACTTGATAAACTTACGAACCAAAGCGGCGCTCTCCGCTGGAGTGAGTTGACCTTTGCTAACGGCTTTGAGTTCCTTAGCAGCTCTTTTTTTGATTGATGGCATGAGGTGGAATGCTGGCTACTCAAGGAGTGTAATCAATGCGATGGCAGAAGCAACTGCGGGGAGAGGCATTTTTTTCTTAGAAAAGTAGCTGGCTGTGCGTTATGGATAGGTATGCAGGTTTTCACTCGATTTCATAAATGTTTGATCGCTCTCGTTCTGCTTCTCATTGGCGTGGCAGTGGCTGGATTTGTTGTTCCCGGAAAAGGGGAACGGGAACAGGCGGTGGGGAAGACTTCAGACCTGCCCAAAAACATGCAGCGTGCTTTCTCAGACACCGGAGAGTTTTCAGCCGTGCCAGAGCCTGGGCCGGCAGATTGGCTCTCGTGCCACAAAGAGGATGGGCAAAGCTATCATCGCTATTTGAAATCAAAACCTAACAAGCCGGGTGCAGGAAGAAGCAAGCTCTACATTCAACCTTTGGGAGTGTTTGCGAAAGATAAGTCGCCATCCATTGATGCGCTGCGCGAATACACGGAGGCGTATTATTACCCGATGACGGTGGTGGTTCTGCCTGCTATCCAACCACGCGGGATGCGGAGCCGAGAGAATGGCGGCAAGGAGCAATGGTTGACCACGGACCTTTTGAACCTGCTCCAGAAACGTCTGCCCGCCGATGCTTACTCGATGCTTGGCATCACCATGACAGATCTCTATCCGGACCCTAAGTGGAACTTTGTATTTGGCCAAGCGAGGCTCCGTGCTCGGGTGGGTGTGTTCAGCTTTGCTCGCTATCATCCATCATTTCATGGTGACTCTGGAGATGATAAAGAGGTAGTGAAGAAACTGATGCTCAAGCGTGCGGCAAAAGTGCTCACTCATGAGACGGGGCACATGTTTGGCGTGCGGCACTGTGTGCACTATCACTGCAATATGAACGGAGCCAATAACCTAGCAGAAGCGGATGCCACACCGATGCACCTTTGCCCAGTTTGTTTAAGAAAAATGCAACACGTTATAGGTTTTGACCCCGTAGCGCGCTACCAGAAACTCTTGGCATTCTATCAAAAACACGGGCTCAAAGAGGAGGAAAAGTGGACCGCTGCCAGAATCAAAAAAATTACAGGTGAGAAGTAGGGCGGGTGAATTTTGTTAGCGCCTATCCTCCAAATCTCCTGCGGGCATCAACGGTCACACTTAGGTCTGGCCAGCCATTCGCGAACGTCTGTTAGGCTCCGGGTGTTGAGCACGTCTTCACGGCGGAGCCAGCCTTTGCGGGCTAGGCGCACCCCGAAGTGGATGAACTGCAAGTGCTCTGTGCTGTGGGCGTCTGGATTGATGGATGTTAGCACGCCGCGGTCACGGGCGCGTTGCCAGTGGCGCCAATCCATATCGAGCCTGCGTGGGTTACAGTTTAGCTCGATGATTGTGCGGGTTTCGGCGGCGCAATCGAGGATTTTTTCCATATCGAGCTGGTAGCCATCGCGGCGCAGTAGAATGCGCCCTGTTAGGTGGCCGATCATGGTGACGTGTGGGTTCTCCATGGCTTTGACGATGCGGGCGGTTTGCTCTTTTGCATCGAGCTGGAATGAGCCATGGATGGATGCCACGGTGTAATCGAGCTGCTCTAACACGCTGTCCTCAAAGTCTAGCGTGCCATCCTTGAGGATATCGACTTCGGTTCCAGAGAAAACTTGAAAGTCATCGTCCCAAGTTGTGTTGAGCTTCTTGATCGCCTCCACCTGCTTGAGGAGCCGATTCGGGTAGAGGCCATTGGCTTGGAATTGGGATTTCGAGTGATCAGAGATACCAAGATACTGCAGTCCTAACTCGCGAGCTGCCTCTGCCATTTCTTCCAGACTGTGTTTGCCATCGGATGCGGTGGTGTGATTGTGGAAGGTGCCGCGCAAGTTTTCCTGCTCGATGAGCCTTGGGAGTGTGCCAGCATCAGCGGCCTCGATCTCGCCGCGATTCTCACGGAGCTCTGGTGGTATGCGATCTAGCCCTAGGACGCGGTAGATCTCAGCCTCTTCCTTCACAGCGGGTGCTGCGGGGGAGGTTTTATCCTTGGGTGTGAAGCCGTATTCATTCATTGACCACCCATGGGTGAGGGCGCGGGAGCGGAGGGCTACGTTGTGCTCCTTGCTGCCTGAGAAGTATTGCAGGGCAAATGGGAATTGGCTGTTAGAAACGGCACGCAAGTCACATTGGAGGCCGTTTTCTAATCGGATAGCAGCCTTGGTATCGCCACAGGCAATGACGGAATCCACTTCAGGGAGCTGGGTGAAAAACTCAGTGAGCTTTGCTGGGGCGTCCGTGGCAACGAGGAAGTCCAAATCGTGCAAGATTTCTTTGCTGCGGCGATAGGAACCTGCGATTTCTACCCGCAATACATCGGGGTGCTGGCGGAGGGTTTCTCGCATAGTTTCCGCGATGGGCGCGACGTCTCCGAGGAGGAAGAAGTCTGCAAATTTTTCCTTCAGCGCGATGGCATCGAGCAGCTTTTGCACGCTCTTAGCACCGAAGCCAGGCAGTCTGGCAATGCTACCGTCCTCGCAGGCTGCCTTGAGCGCATCAATGGAATCAACATTGAGCTTCTCGTAGAGTGCCCTTACTTTCTTGGGGCCTAGCCCTTGAATGCCAAAGAGGTCAAAAAGTCCGGCGGGGAATTCACCACGGAGGTTCTGGTGAAAGATTAACTCTCCCGTGGTGGCTAGCTCGTGAAGTTTCTCTTGTAGTGCTTTGCCGATGCCTTTGATGCCATCGAGCTCATTGGCGGCGGCTTTGGCTACGATGTCACCATCGTAATTCCTAACCGTTTCTGCGCCATTGCGGTAAGCTCGTGTCTTAAAGGGATTCTCTCCTTTGATTTCTAACAGGAGGGCGATTTCATCAAGAACGGCGGCGATATCGTCGCGTGAGATGGCCATGATGGATGCTGGTGATAAAGAGGTTGGAAAACGGCTAGCGCGGCTTGAGTGTGATGCTCTTAGGATTAAAGTGATCCTTGGGGCTGAAGAGCCAGCCTGGATTACGATTCACCACTTCGTAGCCAGTGAGCATGAATTCGGGGAGAAACTGATTGGAGTTTACCTCGTAAACCTTCTCGCCTGTATAGTAGCCGCGGATGCGGTATTCGTAATTGTTATCGAACCCATAGCGGTTGCCTAACGGGCCGTCTTCAGGTTTGCGGTCTGGGGTACGTTTTTTACTTTCATTGATCATCACAAGCTTCGCGGATGAAGCACTCTGACGAGGCTTGCGGAGGTAGCCCCAGAAGCGTGTTTTGTGAATGTAGTAACGTCTGCCGTAGAAGAAATTACCAGTTGGCTCGCTGGCAATTTTAGCCGCGCGATCAGCTGTCGATGGGCCACCCATATTTGGCGGGCCGTAAGCTCCGGAGGATGAGCCACTATTGGAGCAAGCGTTGAGGAACAGCGCGCCTAGGAGAGAAACGAAATACCACTTCATGGCGGAAATTCTCTGCGAGATTGGGCGCGAGGTCAAGCCCACCGCGATTATAACTGATTGTAGGGAATCTTGAAGGTGTCTCCTTGATTGATATCACCGCTTTCGAAGCCGCGCATGAACCATCGTTTCCGCTGTGCGGAGGTGCCGTGGGTGAAGAGATCTGGCTGGATGTGCCCTTGTGATTGCTTCTGAATGCGATCATCGCCAATGGCCTCAGCGCAGCGCATCGCCTCCTCGATATCACCGCGCTCTAGGAAGTTAAACTTCTCCTGCGCATGGTGGGCAAAGACGCCTGCTAGAAAGTCAGCCTGTAGTTCTAGCCGGACTGAGAGTTTATTATATTCCTCTTTAGGGATGCGGCCTTGTTGGCTGTGAACCTTATCCGTTAGGCCGAGAATTTTCTGAATGTGGTGCCCCACCTCGTGGGCGATGACGTAGGCTTGGGCAAAGTCTCCTTTGGCTTTGAACTTAGTCTCTAGCTCGATGAAGAACGATGGATCAATGTAGATGTGCTCGTTCTTTGGGAGGTAGAATGGCCCCATGCGAGCATCGGCAATGCCACCCGGTGTCATGGTGCGCTCTCGGTAAACAACCATTTTAGCGGGGCGGTATTTAATGCCTTCTGCGGCCAAGAT
>JBMYYO010000072.1:0-15405 GCA_049609505.1 Akkermansiaceae bacterium
CCGATGGACGAATGCCACAGACGGCAGATGGAACAGGTGGACTGGCTCATAAAAATGTGATGCTAAAAAATTGATACGCTATGTGCTGGCGCAGTGAGTAGGGGAGAACGCTCTAAGAATCAAGAACCAAGAGAAAAGAATCAAGATATGCGCTGAAAAGGAGGGAATGGGATCATGGGAGGCGCCATCGGCTCCCTATGATCGGAGGTTTTTTCATTTGAAATGCTGCCGATATAGGATCATTGTGTGATCACACCTTGGTTCTGATCATTGGATTGCTCAAATGATCCGTGCGAAGCTGCGCCTTAATTTCTTAGACTTTGTTGTCAGTTTGAACGAATAGGCACTTCTTTGACGTTATAATGAGCAACAGATGAATCCATTTATCAAACTTATCAATTTCCCCCAATTCCCGTCGCCTGCCAAGCTTTCCCTTGGTCTAGCTGTCTTGGCCGTAGCGGCTACTAGCACGCCTCTTGTTGCTAAGGAGTTCCCCTTGAACCACGAAAAAGCACCGAAAACGGCAGATGATTTACTCTCTATTCAGAAGACGCTGATGGAGAGCAGTGTCCGGGCACGCAAGGCCACCGTGAGTATCAAGCTCGGGCAGGGATTCGGCAGCGGAGTTCTCATTTCCCCCGATGGCCTTATCCTCACAGCGGCTCACGTTTCTGGCGGTGTGAAGAAAAAACTCACCGTGATTATGAATGATGGTACGGAGTATGAGGCGATCTCAATGGGCCTTATTTCCAATACTGATGCGGCGATGATGCGTATCACCAAGAAGGCCGCTGATGAGCGGGGTGAGGAGTTTCCCTACGTGGAGGTGAATAAAAACAACGACTACAAGCTTGGGCATTGGGTCTTTGCTCTCGGGCATGCTGGGGGATTTGATAAGACGCGCGGCCCGGTGCTGCGCCTTGGTAGGATTGTTAAAGATTCAGAGACCACTCTAAATACAGATTGCAAGGTCATCGGTGGTGACTCTGGTGGTCCACTCTTCGATATGGAGGGAAACCTCATCGGCATTCACAGCCGAGTGTCTGCTACGATGGAGGAAAACATGCATGTGCCAATGCGCGAGTATATCAAACATTGGGACAAGATGGAGGCTGATGAATTTGTAGGCGATGGCCCATTTGCTAAACGCCCAGTCAAAGGCTCAGGCTTCCTTGGAATTGGGACAACCGATAGCGAGGACGGCGTTCTCATCGGTAAGGTGATGGAGAAAACTCCAGGAGCCAAGGCAGGATTGAAAACTGGCGATATCATCCTTGAGCTCGATGGCGTCAAGATGACCAAAAAGGCTCAGTTCTCCGCAGCCGTCAAAGAAAAGTCCGAGGGCGATGAGCTAATACTCCTCATCAGCCGCAAGGGCAAAAAGCAAACCATCAAAGTCACGCTCGGCAAACGCTAAGCGCAATCACATTTTACGCATACTCTGATCATACTATGAAACTCATTACCTCAATCTTAACCGCAGCAGCACTCAGCTCTGCCACTGGGCTAGCTCAAAATGCAGGTGCCCTTCCTGCCGAGCAGCGCATCAATGGTAAGCTCGTCTGGGCGGCCTTCGGACCACAACAAGCCGTGGTGCAAGCCAGCAGTGCGGTGATTTATAAGGACGCCAAGTCCCGTGATCTAGCCATCTATGGCACCGTGGTCAGCGAGGATGGATTCATCCTCACAAAGGCGAGTGAAATCGAGGGCGCGGAGCACCTATCCCTCCGCATTGGCGGTGATCTCTACAAGGAGGTGAAGTTGATAGCAACGGACCCCCGCTGGGACGTGGCAGTGCTCAAGGTGCAGCCAGAAGCTCCGCTCAAACCGATCGTCCTCAGTGATGAATCTGACATTGAGCAAGGGAAGTGGGTTGTTTCCAATGGCTCAACCATGCGCCGTGAGCGGCGGATTAAGGTGGGGATCGTGAGTGCCGTTACTCGTGAGATTACTGGCAAGCAGAGCCGTGTTATTCTCGGTGTGGGGCTGGGTGATGAGAGTGATAAAGGGGTGAAAATTAGACAGGTTTCAGACAAAGGTGGTGCTGAGAAAGCTGGGTTGAAAAAAGGAGATATTCTCCAGTCCGCCGATGGGAAACCGATCAAGAAACGGACCGAGCTACTGAAAATCCTCAAAGATAAAAACCCTGGAGACAAACTCTCCGTGGAGGTGCTGAGGAAAAAAGAGGTGAAGAAATTCGAGGTGGAGCTCATGGCGCGCCCCGCCGGGCCTGAGCGATTCACCCGGAACGATCAAATGAGTGGAGCCAAGTATTCACTCTCCAAGCGGCGTTCTGATTTCCCCCGTGTGATCCATCACGATACCCCCTTGATTAATGAAACAATGGGTGGACCGCTCATCGATCTCAACGGAACATGCGTGGGTATGAACATTGCCCGTGCAAGCCGGGTGGCTACCTTTGCTATTCCTGCACGCGAGCTGCGCGAAATCATTACACGCCTAGCGAAGTAATCGGAAGTAATCCGCCGATGTGCTACGTTTGCGGCTGCAAGCTATCGATCTCTTGAAGATAGGCGATGCAGTCGTCTAACAAGTGAGTGTCCATTGAGTGCACATCCTCGCCCTTGCCAATATCCTTGAGCAAAAGCACGGTGAGTTCTCCACCTAAGTGCTCACGGAATTCTTCCAGCCCTTGATAGACAGCACGGCTGCCATCGGCTGTTTGCAGATCTAATGCTTGATGCCAAAGAGGGAGCTTGAGTTTTGTTAGGACATTGAGAATGCGCATGGCGGAAGCTTCTTCTAGCCGACCCGTCTTCCAAGAGTAGATCGTATCAAGCGCTACACCCACGCCAACAGCATCCGCGTGGCTTAGTGCAAAGTCAGTGAGCTGCTCCATCTTATGCGCGGCCCAGTGGCCGAAGTCTAGAGGGCGGCTGCTTCCTGTCTCGTAGGGGTCTCCTCCGTAGGCAATGTGGGATGCGTGTAGTAAAGCTGAACGCTCCACTACCTCCTCCAGTGCATGGTCTTCTAGTGCGGCAAGTTTCCCGATGTTGTCCTCAATCCAGTGGAAGAGAGAAGCGTCCTTGACGAGAGCTACCTTGACGGCTTCTACCAGACCGGCGCGGCATTCTGTTTCAGGTAGCCCAGAGAGAAATGAAAAATCATTCACTACCGCGTAGGGCACGGCAAAGCTGCCGAGGAAGTTTTTCTTTCCGTAGGCGTTGATGCCATTTTTGACACCCACTCCGCTATCGTCTTGCGCTAGGGAAGTCGTCGGGAAACGCACTAAGCGAATGCCGCGGTGGGCGGTGGCTGCGGCGAGCCCGATGACATCAAGAAAAGCACCGCCGCCAATGCAGAGAATGTATGAGTGACGGTCTATTCCCGCGGCTTCGATAGCATCCCAAGCGGTTTGCAGTGTGTTTGCATCGCGTTTGCAAAACTCCCCACCTTGTAGCGTAATGATGCCCTTGGCTTGGAAGCCCGGCATGCGATCAAGGTAAGTTTCCACCTGCGAGGGTAAGTCAGGAAAGGCATCAGCCACCCCTTGATCAATGAACGTGAGAAGCTTGGCGTGACCATTGGTTTCTAACAGCTCAAGCAGCATTCGGTTGTCCACCGAGAAAGCATCACGAGTGAAGCGAACGCGGTGAGTGCTGCTGATTCTGATTTCAAAGTCCTTGCCTTGCATGATAGAGATACGCCTTAGCGGATGGGTTTATTAGCGTGATTCGTAAAAAACTCCAGTGCTGTTTTATCGAGTGATATTACTCGTCAAGATCATCGGTGAAGGTGACGGATGAGATCTTGCTGGCCGCGAGTGCGTTGATGACATCGATCACGCGCAGCTGCTCGGCTTCTGGGTCTGCCCATATTTTTACTGCTGGGGCATGCCCACCTGCTTTGGCGGCTGCTGTGTAGAGTTTAAGCCTTTTTGTCAGCAGGGGAAGTGCCCGTTTGGTGGGGTCCGTATCCAATACTTCCTTGGCCTTGCCTTGATTCACGGAAACGGTGCCTTGTTTACTGACTTGAATGAATAGCGGAGCGAGTGCTGGAGCTTTGCCGTTTTTTTTGCCAGCGGGAAGAGTCATCGGGAGATCTTTTTCTCTAGGCTTGATGGTTTTTTCTACCATGGGTTTTAGTCGGCTAGGTCTAGGGGAGCTAAAAACAACATTTTTAATACCGGCTTTGTTAGCAATTCGAGTAACCACACGAATGTGTTGAAACGGGGTCTTCTTCGCAGCTCGCAAATGCAGGACGCCTGTTGGCTGTTGAGTGATAAATTTTTTACAGATTACGACCAACTCTGTATGAGTGATTTGTTTGTTTTTGTGACTGATTTCGCCTGTCAGAGACATATGAATGACAAGGCGTGAATTTTGTGCCGCACGCTTAGCTACGGCAGGCTCTACGTTTGGGTCTTGAATCACTTCAGAAGACATAGCCAAGGCCATTTGGCTGTTCACTAAAGGAAGGAGGCGTTTGATGCCGCTGGTGCCGAGAGCCCTGATTACCTTGGTCATCTCAGCGCATGAGAGGGTTGTCGTGGTGACAAGTAGCGCCTGTTGTTTGGTGTCAGGCTCGTGCTTGAGGATGTTGGCGTGTTGTTTCGTGAATTGCTCAATGAGGGACTTGCTGGTGTAGGGTGTTTTGAAGTCCTTGCCACAGACATGATTGTCCATGCTACTGAGTTTTTGTTCAGTGATGGCTACAAAATGTTCCACTCCCATCATCGCTGGATCGGCGGCGCCGTGTTGTTCAGCATTTTCTAAAAGATCAACGGGATCAGCTAGTAGGAATTTTGTGATAGTGGCGGGTGTGTCCTTGTTTTCAGCCGTTTCAATGAGTTGTATTTCGGCGATTTTGCTATGGAGAGCGAGAGGGAAAATTTTCTGGAAAATAACGACCTGCTTGCCTGCTGGGTATTGGAGTTTTAGAGTGGTGGATGCAGGATCAATATAAGGCTGCTGGCTGTTTTTAGGAGCGCCAAAATTATGCCACGTTTCTCCCTTTAGGTGAAGTGTGCTAGCCATCGCCTCCGCGTGAAGTCCCTGTCCAGAGAGAAGCAAGATGGTTAGTGAAATGGAGCGTAACAGGATTCGCATGCTGATAATGTAAGCCGCTGCCCGGATTTAGCTAGTATGAATTGTTGCCCGGACATGGTGTTTTTTGAGAAACATAGGATTTTCTTTCTTTTCGCCAGTGGCGAATGTAGTTACGTTCGCCTTGTTGCCCGCCAAGCTATCAGCTCAATGCATAAGATGGACACAGGGTTCACCATCGATGAAAGTATGAAGTCTCTGGAAGAAGTTATAGGTTACAAATTTCGCAATTCCTTGCTTATGGCGGAGGCCCTGACTCATCCGAGTTTGGGGTATGAGACTCAGAAGCCTCACTTTGATAATCAACGTTTGGAGTTTCTTGGCGATGCTGTGATCCAATTGGTCCTGACGGCGCGCTTGTATGAGATGTTTCCAGGCTTCCCTGAGGGGAAACTGACCAAGCTCCGCGCCCGCCTCGTTTCCCGGGATGCTTTGAGTTCCTTTGCTCGGCAGATGAACTTGGGCGACTACGTGATGATGGGGAAAGGAGAGGAATCTACTGGTGGCCGCACCCGTTCCTCCACGCTGGCTGATGCCTTTGAGTCTGTGTTAGGTGCTGTTTATCTGGATGGTGGATTGCCCGCAGCGCAAGCTGTTATCGAGCTGATTTGCGCCGACACTATTGCTCAAATCGCCGAGTCCCCTGAGGAAAAAAACCCCAAAGGACAGCTGCAAGAAGAACTCCAATCACTTGCCCCTGAGAGCCCAAGTTATGAGGTTATTTCTGAATCGGGACCTGATCATAATAAATCCTTTGTTGTGCAGGCCATTTGGAAAGGACTAATCCTAGCAGAGGGGCAGGGGAATAGCAAAAAAACAGCAGAAACCATGGCCGCGCGTGAAGCGATGAAGGGGAGGCTCTGGGAAGATTACTCGATATGAAACCAAGGCTGTTAGGAGGAGTGGAGGCTGGCGGCACGAAAATGGTCTGCGCGGTAGCATGGAGCCCGGATGAGGTTTTGTTAGAAGAGCGGTTCGAGACAACGACTCCCGCAGAGACCCTATCAAGGGTGGAGAGTTTTTTCAGAAAATGCGAGCGCGAGCACGGTGAGCTAGCATCCATCGGCTACGGCACCTTTGGCCCAGCTAATGTAAATCCGCTGAGTCCGAAATATGGCACCATTCTTCCTACGCCGAAAGAGCACTGGGAAGGAACGGATTTGTTAGGTTTCCTGCAAGGCGCATTCCCAAAGGCTGAACTGGCGATAGATACCGATGTCAATGCCGCAGCTCTCGGCGAGGGCTTTGCTGGCGCAGCAAAGGGTCTTGAAAATTATGTTTATATCACCGTAGGTACTGGGATTGGAGGCGGTGTGGTGATTGCTGGCCAATCCCTCCACGGTGAGCCTCATGCGGAAATCGGGCACATGAAAGTCCCTCTGCTTGATGAGTTTCAAGGTAGCTGTACATTTCACCACCAATGTTTGGAGGGGCTTGCAAGCGGCTCAGCGATGCAGAAACGATGGGGCTGTAAAGCTCAGGAGTTACCAGCGGATCACCCAGCGTGGGAGCTAGAGGCAGCCTACCTTGCCGCCATGGTGCAGAACTTGGTCTCCTGCTTTGCCCCGCAGAAAATCATTCTCGGCGGTGGTGTCATGGAGCATCCTGGCCTTCTGCCTCGCGTCCAGGAATTGTTTCTGGAGTCATCTGGCGGTTATTGGCAGGGGAAAGAAAATCTCCTCTGCGCTCCGCTGTTAGGGAATATGTCTGGCATCATAGGCGCGCTCAGGATCGCGCAGTTAGCGGCAAGTTAGGCTAATCTAACCACGCAATAAAGTAAGCACGGCGATGCGCGCCACACCGTTTTTCCTCAGCACTCTAGCGCATTCATGGGCTGTTGAGCCTGTGGTGAAAACATCATCCACAAGGATGACCCGTGAGCCTTTGATTTTTGGCAGTAATTTTGCAGGAACTTCAAAAGCTCCCCGTAGGTTTTTGAGCCGCTTCGCGCGCGAGAGTCGCGTTTGAGTTTCCGTATTACGGGTCCGGCGCAGTGCTTTGATCATCGGCAAGCGTGCGTCCTTGACCAGAGAAACAGCAATTTCTTCCGCCTGATTAAAACCTCGTTTCCTTTCGCGTTTCCAATGCAGTGGGATCGGGACGATCACTCCACTATCGCCTAAAAAATCAGCAAACCGCGGGTCGGTAAGTGCTCCATTAGCAAGTGCGGCAATGTCCCGTGATAGATAGAGTTGTTTCTGATACTTCAGGTCATGCACCAGCTTGCGCGCGCCTCCGTCAGAGTGCAGTGCCGCCCGTGCAAACTCAAAATCAAATTTGAGGTCATGGCAGTTAGGGCAGATGAAATCTCCATCAATGTCCCCTTCAAAACACTCGCCGCACTGTTGGCAGAATGGTGGCTCGACGTAGTGAAGCTTCGCACAACAGGATTCGCAAAGGTGCGTTCCTCCATGCAGTTTCTTCTCGCACAATTGGCACATTGCCGGGAAAATAAGGTCCAAAATAGTGTCAGTGATCTTCATCGATTACCGGTGGGGTTGGCTCTCCATCGAGAAGGGTAAAAACGTGCACTAACAGAAAGGCAGAGATTAAAATACAAAACGGAATAGCACCAGAAATGTAGGACTCCCCTACAAAAACCTTCATGTGCTTCATCGATGGCGCGATCCCTGTGGTGTATGAACGGAGTAAAACATGAGAAAACAACCCGCCGCTGAGCAGTCCTGTGCCGAGCCAGATAGATGCCGTCTTATAGCGACTGTATCCGAGGATACAGCCGAGCAGTAGCAGGTTTACAAAACCCAAAATCCAAGTGAGTGGCTGCGCGAGACGTTCTTTGATCAAAATTAAATGCCGAATCCCAGCATCAGCTTCTTCCGGTGAATCCACCTGAACCCCCGGTAGGGGAGAAAATAGAAAAAGAGCGGCAAACAAGATCACTGAAAACCCAACCGCCCAAGCTGGAGAGAACGCACGGAGCAGAATGCCTAGCACCGCCCCGCGCAGGATGCTCTCTAGCAGAAGTACGAGAAAAAAAACACCCACTGCTGCTAATACAATATTCTGATAGAGGTTCGGGTGGCTGAAAGCAGACGGCTTGAAATCAATCCAATCCACAAAAAGCAACATCCACATCATCGCCAAGTAGAGCCCGCCTAACAGCAGGAAACCCGTGAAGAAATGAAGCAGGCGAGATCGTTTCATACCTAGAGGTTGCCCCAGTTTATTGTCAGCCGCATTTAGCCGCACTCCCCACGGTCCCGTGTGATGCTGGGGTTGCTTCAAGCGCAGACTAGCCACGAGAAGAAAAAACAAAACAGCAGCCGAGAGCACAAGCGAAACCCAAAAATATGCCTGAAAGCTCATCGTCTCGCAGTGATACGCAATCCACAGGACCAACGAGTTAGCACTCCGTGAGAGAGCCACCTCAGACAGCATCCGCCCAGCATTATACAGCCAAGGCACAAGCGCAACAGCACAAGCAAGGGTGAGGGTGAGATAAAGCAGCAACTTAGTGACGTCGCTCTGGAGGAGTCGCTTCACACCAACGATAATCTGTGATTCTCTCCCACACGTCAATCATCGATCCAATCTGCATTCGCGCTTTTATTTTCTCTCGTTTTTAGGCATACCCACGCCATGCAGAAACACCAATGGCGTGAACAAGAAGACGATGGATTGCGATTCTACCGCGCAACCTACCACGCTGGTCTCTGGGCACTCTCATCCCAGCTCAAAGGTGAGCAAGACTGGACGCACTATGATCCCATTCCCGTGGAACTCCTCGAAAAACTCCGTGAGGTGATGTGGAATAAATACCAACGCGGACGCTGCCCACATAAGTTGGTAACAAAAATCGACAAAATGTTAGGCAAGGACTAACCGCTTACTGATCTACTCACCGAGCAGATCAGGTCTGTTCTGCCGTGTCCGCTCAAGTGCTTTTTCCTGTTTCCACTTGGCGATCTTCCCGTGATCCCCACTGAGTAAAACCTCTGGTACTGCCATGCCTTGGAAGGTGTTAGGTTTCGTGTAAGCTGGGGCTTCCAGCATGGTGGGGTCCGTAAAGCTCTCGTCCTCGGGTGATCTGGCATCACCAAGAGCACCAGGGAGAAGCCGCACAATGGCATCTGTCACCACTGCCGCCGCAATGGCGCCATTGGTCAGTACATAATCGCCAATAGAGATTTCCTCATCCACCAGCGCCTCGATCACTCGGTGATCGACCCCTTCGTAATGCCCACACAGAATAATGAGATGCTGCTGCCCTGAAAACCTCCGCGCATCCGCCTGCTTGAATGGTTTCCCTTGAGGAGTCATCAGCAGCACCTTGGAATATTCCCTGCGTAGCTCCTCTACCGCAGCAAAGATGGGCTCAGGCTTGAGTAACATACCTTGACCGCCACCGCAGAGATATTCATCGGTTTTACGGTGTTTGCCCGTTGCCCAATCACGCAGTTGATGTGCCTTCACCGTGGCCACACCGTTTTCACGGGCGCGTTTCATAATGCTCTCACTCAATGGAGCGAGGGCAATCTCAGGAAAAAGAGTGATGATATCGATGTGCACGGGGGGAGATTGAAGTTTATTGATTGAAGTTTGAAGTTTTTTCTCAAACCGCTACCACTGCCGCAGTGAGTCAGTCCATTTACATCATAGCCGGCGAGGTCAGTGGGGATACCCATGGCGCTTGTTTGATGGAGGCGTTGCAGGAGTCTCTCTCTGGCGTATCGTTTCTCGGCGCGGGCGGGCCAGAGATGAAACGCATCGGCGGTGAGCAAATGACCGATTGGGTGGAGGACGCCGCTGTGATGGGCATTGTCGAGGTTCTCAAGCACTACAAGTGGTTTAAGCAACGCTTTTCAGAGATGCTAGAAGATGCGGTGCAATCAAAACCAGACGCTTTAGTCCTGATCGATTACCCCGGATTTAATCTCCGTTTTGCCAAAGCACTACGCGAGCGCTTGCCAGAAACAAAAATCATCTACTACATTAGCCCGCAAGTTTGGGCATGGAACAAGGGGCGCATTCCCAAGATGGCGGAAACGCTCGATCTGATGCTCTGTATATTCCCATTTGAGCAGGAAATATTCCAGTCGGCTGGGTTAAAAACAATTTTTACCGGGCACCCACTGGTCGATGAACTCGAAGAGAAACGGGAAGACGTTTCGCGCGAGCAAAACTTGATCGGTCTCTTCCCCGGAAGCCGCGAGCGCGAAGTGGCACGCTTGTTTCCGCTGATGGTGGAGGCAGCACGGCGCATGCACTCGCATAATCCAGAATGGAAGTTCGAGGCCGCTGCCGCATCTGAGAAGCTAGCTGCAAAAATGGAGGAAATCATCCAAGCCGGAAAGCTAATCGATCCATCGATGATTACCTTGAAAACAGGCAACAGCCACTCGCTGATGCAGCGCGCTACTTGTGGCGTGGTGGCTAGTGGAACGGCAACCCTAGAGGCGGCGTCATTCGGCATGCCATACTGCCTCGTTTATAAAGTAGCATGGCCCACCTATGGGCTGGGGAAGATGCTGGTGAAGGTGGACTTCATCGGCCTAGTCAATATCCTTGCTGGCGAGCAAGTGGTGGAGGAGCTAATCCAGGGAGAGGCTGATCCCTGCCACGTCGAGAATATCTTGACTCGCTTGATGACTGATGACACCGAGCGCGAGCAACTCCAAGCAAAGCTGCTAGAAACTGCCAGCAAACTCGGCGAGCCGGGCGCACACATCAGGGCAGCCCGTGAAATTGCAAACCTTCTGAACTAGCCACGCACACCATGTCATCATCAGAGCCAAAATCAGAGAGCCAATCAGAGCAGGAGCCAGAACCGCGCATCTATAAAATCGCCATCATGATCCTGCCGCTGGGTGTGATCATTGGCACCATCGTTTTTATGGTGATGTATTTTAAGCTGGAGCACGATGATGAGAGGAAGCAAGAAATCATCGCCGCCCACGGTGTGAACTACAAGGATCTCTACGATATGGTCGGTAAGTTTAACGATCGCATCGGCCCGCGCTCAATCGATTCCAATGAGGGGAGAAAAGGTCTCGAGCGCGCCACCGCGATGATTGAAGGTCGCCTTGGCGTGCAAAACGTCGGCTTGAAAATCCAACGCGGCGAAGGCGAAGCAGCCCATGGAAAACTCTGGCAAAGCCGCTGGGTAAACATCCTCGGCGAGAAACATCCTAAAGAAATCGTCATCATCGCCACCACTCTAACAGGCAAGGGAGAAACTGCCGATGCCAACTGCGTAGCCACTACTGCCTTGCTGGCCTCTGCCAATGCCGCCAAGAAACCTGCCCGCACTCTGCGCTTTGTGTTTCTTCCCTACGATCTGCCTGATGACCAACAAAACGCCTGGCTTCTCAAACGTTGTCTAACCGATGGCGAAAAGTGCGCCGCCATCATTGGTTTCAAAACCATGAAGAGTGAGCTCTTTGCTGGCTCGAAAGACTGGGTGGCCGATCTCTACGGTGAGGGGGAGGCACTCTGGGGCTATATGCAAGGGCATCGTGCAAAGTTTGCCTTTGAGCCAAGCGCAAAATCAGCTCCAGCAGTCTGGCTCACCCATGCTGTTTTCTCAGCGGATTCGTGGAAAAACGACGACCGCACCCGCTTAGAACGCACGGAGGCAATAGCACCCGATCTCAGCAAATGGATACTCAAGGCCGCTGGTGGCGAGCTGGGAGGCTCTTAGCCGCACACCACGCTGCACATTATTTGCAACGCCTCATCCACTTCCTCATCAGAAACATTCAGAGGTGGTAGCCAGCGCAAGGTGTCTGGGCCAGCCGGCACTGTGAGTAAACCTTCTGCCATGAGCTGTTTGCAAAGGTGCAGCGCAGGAGTCACCCCTTCCTCAGGCTGAATGCTCTGCGCGCAGAGCGAGAAGCCTAACAGTAAGCCTTCACCCCGCACCTCCGTGACGGCGGAGTTTTTCCGCTCCTTTTTCCATTCCATCACCGTGTCTTTGATTCTCTGCCCCTGCTTCTTGGCATTCTCCCATAGCGCATGAGTAGTCACTTCACCCAGCACGGCCAGTGCAGCACTGCACGCCAGAGGGTTTCCTCCATAAGTAGAGCCATGAGACCCCGCTCCCATCAGCGATGATAGAGGAGCATCGCCCACGAGCCGATCACTCACATAAAAAGCACCTATTGGAAACCCTCCGCCCAAGCCTTTAGCAAATGAAACAGCATCGGGCTGAAGCTCAGGGCAGATAGACTGCCAGCCCATCCGCGTGCCAGCCCGCCCAATGCCGCATTGAATCTCATCAAGCATCAGTAGCAAATCATGCTGTTCACAGAGCCCAGCCACGGTTGTTAGAAACTCTCGTGTAGCAGCATTCACGCCGCCCTCACCCTGGATTGGCTCTAGCATGATAGCGGCAGTATGTTTACCAACCGCCGCCTTGAGGGCTTCCACGTCATTGAAAGGCACATACTTAAAGCCGGGCAGGAGAGGGGAGAAACCTTCGTGGATCTTGGCCTGCGCCGTAGCTGCCATCGAGCCAAGTGTCCTGCCATGGAATGAGCTGCCGAAGGTGATCACCTCATAACGAGCTTCGCCATCGCTGTTAGGCACGGCATGGCCAAACTTCCGTGCCGTTTTAATCATGCCGTCATTGGCCTCGGCTCCAGAGTTTGAGAAAAACACCTTACCTGCACGCCCAACAAAATCCTCCACAAGTTTCTGCGCAAGTAGCTCCTGCTGCGGGATGTGGTAGAGGTTTGAGCAATGCATGAGAGTCTTTGCCTGCTTCTCAATCGCCCCTGACAGAGCAGGGTGACAATGCCCCAGACTACACGTTGCTATCCCAGCGCAAAAATCCAAATAAGAATTCCCCGCATCATCCCACACGCGCGCCCCTTCGCCTTTGACAAGCGTGAGCGGAAAACGACCATAGGTGGGAAGAAGATAGGACATGCGCTGTTTCTATGACTGATCACTGAGAAATCAAGCCAAGGATTTTTTTTGGACAGGATTAACAGGATTCTTATAAAAATGAAACCGTGTGGAGATTTGTTGTGATGTGATGTTTTCACATCCTTACCAAGATGGCGACCACCGTGTCCGTCAAATCTTGTTAATCCTGTCCAAAGCTACTGAGCACTTTGCAGTTTTCTGCCTAACTGGCTCGCCCTTCGTGTTGGTTTGAGAACCAGCGCTTGCTAGTTCTCCGCCTCCTTGCTAAAGGGCGTGATGCGTCTTCGGCCATACCAGCCATATCAAGGGGGGAAACAACGGGGCAGACATCGTGCCACGGACACGTTTCGCTGGCAGCATCTACTTGCTTGGGTGGGTGGGATGCTGTGCTTTCTGGTGCCCTTTGTCTGGAAATGGGAACTTGGCGAGATGCAGGTCCCGGTGAGATTTGGGGCAGGAAACTTCGGCTACAATCTACTCATCGGCACGGGTTTGTGTACCTTGGGAGGAGTCGTGGGAGGATATTGGTGGAGGTTTGGCCAATGGCTTTCGGGTAAGTCAACTTTGGTAATGAACGTTGGTGCTTTGCTCCTATTTGCCTTGGGCATTTGGGGAAACTTCTCAGATATCACGCACGGTTGGTTTTATTATCTAGTTGGCGGTATTTTGGCGGTATCGATTGGGGTGGCATTTTTTGTGAAGGACTCCGCCCCTCGCTCTCGCCAGTGGCCCGGGCTGCACCGTTTTATTGATTGGTTTACGGAGAGTAATCGCGTCAATGCCGTTTTCTACATCCTTTTGCTAATCATCCTGCTGGTTAATAACATCAATTTGGTGTGGGGGATGGACGCTAGTTTTCAAGAGCAACTGAGTGCTGCGATTGGGCGCTTTTTTACGCAGGGTTTGTTAGTGGGGATGTGTTTTTTGCTTGCTGAGCTATCAATGCGTTCTGCACCGAGGTTTTTCCGCTGGCTCCCTTGGCTGGTGCTGGGTCTCATGCCCATGCTTGTGGTCGTGGATCAGTTGATTGGTATGGTGTGGAATCGCCATCTGATCAATGTGGTGAACGCTCTAACGGCATCGGGTCGGTTAGATCTAGTGGTGGAGCTGAGAACCAGCGGCTTGGATGTGGGCGTGCTGGGTGCATGGCTAATAGTCGCCGCTGTTTTTGTCCTAGCCATGGTGGTTGCTGGTGGTTGCTGGTTACTATCGTGCCGCTTCAGAATGAAAACTTCCATGGCGTGGGCTATTGGATTGAGCTTTGTTTGTTGGCTGGGCATCACAGCAGAGCAGGGGATAGGAACTCAGTGGAAAAAGGTATCTGCCCGGCAAGAAGAACGCCGCATGTTTGATCTGCACCTAGCTGGTTTTTTTGCCCCGCCAATGGGTGTTGGCACCTACCGTATTGAGTTTTTTGACCACGAAAGCAGCGTGTCCGCGCAGCCGATCACTCTGGAGCAGCGACCCGACATCCATGTGCTAATGATCGAGAGTATGCGCTATGACACATTGCGCCCGGATGTTACGCCATTCCTCTGTGAGTTTCGCCGGAACGAGTGCCAGCAGTTTGGCGATACCTGGTCAGCATCCAACGCCACCCACCTATCGTGGTTCGGGGTGATGCACAGTCGCATTCCCATCTATTGGCGTGATGCCTTGGAGGCAATCCCTGATCGCTCAACCTATCAGGGGGCTGTTCCATTGCAGAACCTCAAGCGCGCGGGCTACGAGATCGAGGTCCGTGCCGTCTGCGATCTATCATACAAAGATTTTGGGCTGTCCAACTTTGGCTTAGGCAACAGCCTAGCAACGGTAATGACGCAAGCGAACGACGGTAGCGAGCTGGAAAAATACGGCATGTGCGAGCGCGAGAAACGCAATTTCGATGCCCTGAAACAATCCATCAAAAACCGACCCAACGGTGGAGGCTTTTACTTCACCGCCATGGATGCGCCGCATTACAATTACTACTGGCACGATGATTTCGATCCGCCGTTTAAGGACTTTGATCCCGATACTCGTTTCCCGATCAACCCGACCAAAGATGAGATTCAGCGGGTGGTGAATCGCTACTGGAATGCCTGCGCGTGGGTGGATAACCAGGTGCAAGATTTTGTTGAGTTTCTTAAACGTGAAGGTCGCTATGACAACAGCATCATTATTCTAACGGGCGACCATGGCGAAGAGTTTCAAGAACAGGGCAGTTGGTTCCATTGTTCCTCGCTCAAGCCAGAGCAAATCCGTGTGCCGCTGATGATCAAGTGGCCGAAGTCGCTGGGGCCGCAGCCGCCGCAGAAAAACGTCAGCCATCTTGATGTCATGCCGTCGGTTTTTGCGGCCCTCAATATGCCCGCTGAAACACGCACAAACATGGCGGGTCGTAATTTGTTAGAGCCGGCTGCTGAGCAAACGACCATTTCCACCACGGCCTTTGCAGGGAAGAGTAATG
>JBMYYO010000073.1:0-15350 GCA_049609505.1 Akkermansiaceae bacterium
AAGAAATCATCATCTACAAATTCATGTCCGGTATGACCTTACAGGAGATCTCAGATATCACAGGTATTGGGGTTTCTGCCGCAAAAATGCGTTACTACCGAGCGATGGAATCCTTCAAAGAAGCCTACCAGCGCACAGGCAAGGAACTGCCTATTCCTGTTATTCCTTCTGACTAGCTATTAGATACTCTACCAAACCCGCACTCAGCCTTACGTAACCAAAGCTCAAAACAATGAATCCTTCCGATACTATGCCTCTTGATGAGGCGCAAATTGCCCACCTCTTTGAGGAGGCTGGTTTACGGGAAGCGCCTGTGCCAAACATGCGCCGCGTGGAGGGCGTCATGGAGCGCGCCATGCATGAGACAGTGATTGCTGATACTACCTCATTTGTGTTTTCGGGGTTCCCTGCGGTGCTATCCTCTCTACTATCGGCGGTGGTTGGTAAGGTATCTCACCCTGATCAGGATTATCGAGCTTAGCTTTGGGTTTCCTTTTTAGCCAACCTACTTTTTTAACAACGCACCCTAAATTAAAGATGACATTAGCAGCCAGTGGCCCCGGCCAAGACTCTCCTGTAACTGGATTTTTCAAAGAAATCTATGACGCCCTGCTTGAGATGCGGGAAGACTTTGCGCAGTTTTTACCCAATGTGCTGTTGGCGATCGTCTTGCTGATACTTGGATTTGCCATTGCCAAATTGCTCTCCAAGCTAGTGAGCTCGTTGTTTTCACGTCTAGGCTTAGATAATTTGCTAAAAAGAGCAGGAGTGACAGGCGTGCTGGAGCGCGCTGGCATCAAGGCTGCTCCGGGTGCCTTCATTGCTAAGCTTTTATTTTGGGTGACAATGCTGTTTGCGGTGAAGATCGCGGCGAATAAGGCGAACATTGAGGATGTTTCTAACATCATTATAGCGATCATCGCTTTCATGCCCAATGCAATCACGGCGGCACTGATCATGCTGGTGGGATTCATTGTTGCGGATATTATTAAGAATGCCGTCTATACCAGCTTGGCGGCTGCTGGGCTAGAGTATGCGCGGACTCTTTCTAAGGTCGTTTTTGGGTTTATTTTTATCTTGGTGCTCACAGTGGCATTGGCAAAAATCAATATCCAAACTGAGCTTCTCAATGCCACGGTGATGATTGTTCTTGGTGCCTTGGGTTTGGCTTTGGCCATTTCTCTTGGTCTGGGTCTCAAAGGCATGGCGAGAAACATCGTCTCTGGTGTGTATTCCCGTGATGTTTTCAAAGTAGGCACAGAAATTGAGTATGAGGGTGAGAATATGACAATTGCTGGTGTGGGACCTGTTACCACTAAGCTTCTCCGTGCCGACGGTGGGTTTGTTATTGTGCCAAATGAGAAGCTCATCACTGAGCCAGTGCGGGGGCGTTCTGCTAAGTGAATATTTTTTTTCGAAAAAGTTATTTTTTCGTGACCAATTAAAGCTGACGCACGTCTATTAGTGTGTTCCTTCGGGAACGTGCGTTGTTGTTCCCCCCTCCCCAGGGGGGTCAAATGCGGGAGTCGGAGAAATCCGGCTCCCGTAGTTGTTTATACGCATACGTTCCGCGAGTGAGAAATCAATCATCGGGCTTGCCTCTCGGCACTATCTCGGTGCTTTGGGTAGCGAGGGCTTGATCCGTGGATCACGGGCTGCCTTAGGTGGGTGTTCCTCAACAACTGGGCTGGTGAAGTTGATATGCTTGATGCCAGTGCTATTCATGGCACTCATTACGTCGATAACTCGTTGATAATGGGCAGAGGGCTTGGCCCAAATTTGGCAGCGGGATTGCAGACCTCCGGCGCGGGCCCCGGCGTGGTATTGATCGAGTCGCTCACTTGTTATGGGCAGGCTGCGGCTTGAGGCATCGGTATCTAAGCATTCCTCATCGGGACCTGTTCCTCGGTAGATTGCTCCGTTGCTTTCCACCCGAAGAAGCATAGGTTTGATGGTCTGGGATTGATCAAGAATGGCAGCGGTAGGAAGGTGAAGCCATAGGCCATGCTTGAGGATATTGGGATAATCCTCTGCTTGCTTGGTGGCAAAAAAGATATCAGGAAAGCCTGCCTTGGCGGCTGAACGGATCGCGGTGGTGATAGCTTGGAATGGGGTGTCTGAGTCGGCAACGAGATAGATCCATGGCACCTTGCCCCGGGTAGTGGCTTTGTAAGCGCTTGAGAGATTGTTTTCTAAGACTTCGATGTCACTGGTGACTTTTCCTTTTTCAACACGGTATCCGTTTTCCAGCACAGTGAGTAACGTGCCTTGCGGGTTGCACGGAGAACGCTCAGCATGGATAGCTACGGGCAGGCTGGTGGATAGCTCGGTCACCGACCAAGTTTCTCCATCTTCTGTGTCTGTTTTCTTCTGGCACTGCAGCAGGACTCCGCAGCAAAGAGTGAGCACGATGAGAAACCAATTTAGCGAAGCCATGTGGGATAATACGGTTTTGTCCGGTTTATCTTAGTTTGTTATTTGGGTTTTGGGATGAGCGTAGGTTTGCCGGCGCGATCTACCTGATAGAGAAACCTCCACGGTGAGCGCGGTCTAATGTGAGCGGTGGCATCACCATTGGCGTAGAGGAGGAAGAGTTGAAGCTCGGCTTTTTCGGTGGGACGCAGACTGGTGCATTGGAGGGTGAATTTCCCATTTTTATCAGGAATGGCGGTGGCGGTAACAGCATCGTAGTTGCTGCCGCCTTCAGGATCACAGTAGGCGATTACCGCATACACAGAAGGACTCGCTGGATGGGTAACTACCTGTGCAGAAACGGTGATTGATTTTTCGTTAGGGTTTACTCTGATATTGGCTAGCTTGGCTTGTCCCTTCTGAAACATGGCTTTTTGGCAACCGGAAAACAAGGGGTGGGAGGCAAGTCTAAGCCCGTGTGTAAGGGTGAGGAATGAGCCTTTGCCTTCGCCACGCAGCTCGTTGCCGTAGGTGCGATTGCCATTACCCATGAGGGCAATTCCAAGGGCGCGTTGTTCATCGTGGCGCTGGCAGTTGTGAGGTAGTCCAAGTGCGTGCCCCAGTTCGTGAGCAACGCCGCCTACAAAGATGGAGTTGTATTTTCCAATCGAAATATGACCATACTGGCCATCGCGTAGCATTGGTTGTTTTTTATCCAGGTGCACGGGATCGAGCAACGGGGAGTCCACCTGCCAGGCAGTGCCTCGGAAGTGGTTACCACCTGCGTAGTAGGGGGAGTTTTGTGTCATTCTCCGTTTTTCTGGGTCCCAGTTAGACATGTTGCAGAAAATTAGAATGGTTTCTTTGTTTGCATCGATACCTGTTTTTTGCAGCGTCGGCAGGCATTCCTTGCGGATTTTGTTGCCGTCGTTAGGTTTGTATTCGGCATAGGGAGCGGGTGCTTTTACAACGTGAATGTTAAGCAGCTTATCCTTAGCCATGTCCAAGTTAAAGGTGAGAGGGCCAAAGCCTAGACGTTTCATCTCCTTGGCGTAGTAGCTCTGAATATGTGTCATCACTCTAGTGAGCCGCTCACGATACTGCGGTGCAGGTTCACGGTCAGAGGGCGTCCAGTAAATGATATGAAGTTTGCGTTTATCTTCTAAGGGTGCGCCGTCTTGCCATTTCTTAATGATGGAAATGGCTTGCGGGACTTGTGTTTTGATCTCCTGAAGGGGATCACGGGCAAATAGTGGTGCGATGAGGAGCATGAATGTGAGTAAGAGTCTCATGGTGGTGATGGTGTAGTCCTAGAGTTATACGAGTTCAAGAAAGGAATCTTTGCGCAATGGTATGATGTCAGCTATCAAGCGGCTGTGAGTTTGCAAATTGTGTATCAAGATGAGTGGCTGGTGGCAGTGGATAAACCTGCAGGGCACTTAGTGCATCCCGCTGAGCAACCAAAGGAGGGGGACTTGGTAACTATGAAAATTCTCCGCGACCAGATCGGGCAGAGAGTTTATAATGTGCATCGTTTGGACAGGCCGACGAGCGGGGTGCTGCTCTTTGGTATTGATCGTGAGGCGGCGAGGGGGATGCACCGCGCCTTCGCTGCACATGATGTGAAAAAAACCTACTGGGCAGTAGTCGGCGGGCACCCCGCTGAGCAGCAATGGCAATGCGACACACCGCTACGCAAACACGAAGGTGAGAAGGAAAAGGAGGCACGGACGTTTTTCCAAGTGCTGCGGCATGTTAGCCACCCAGAGCTGCCCGATGGGCTATCATTGATTGAGGCGATCCCGCAAACGGGAAGGTTTCACCAAATCCGAAGGCATCTGTTAGGCGGCGGGCACCCGATCATCGGCGACTACCGCTACGCAGGCATAGAGGTGAGTGATCGCTATGGGGAAATTTTGGGCACAGGGACGAGGATGCTCCTGCAGGCGAGAAGTTTGGAGTTTATCCACCCTGTGACATCTGAGCCAGTGCGTGTATCAGCACCTCCGGCGGTGGAGTTCGGGAAGTGCTTTTCTGGAGAGACGTTACTCTAGCCCAGATGGTGTGACCTTGTCTTTCTGGGTCTGCTCGGTTTTTGCAGGTAGCTCTGCAGGGGCGTCAGTGAGGCGGCTTACACCAACGGTGCGTCCGGCAGTTCTGAGAACGCCCATGGGGATTTTGGCAACGCTTCGCACGAGTCCGCATGATGACAAGGTGGCAACGGCCAGAGTAATTGTGAGTAAGGAAGTAGCTTTCATAGGTGTGCGGGAATCGTAGTGGAGCTTTGTTGTGAGTCAATCTACAACTTTGGGCTCAAGAAGATGGCGGTAAACGGAATTTATCAATGGCCAACTGAATGCCTTTTGCTTTGTCGAGTGTCTCCTGATACTCAGCCGCCGGATCGGAATCGATGACAATACCTGCCCCAACGTGATAGCTGAGTTGGTTTTTCTCTCTGACTAGAGTGCGGATTGGAATGTTAAATTGACTTTCTCCATTAAAGCCAAAGTAACCCACAGCCCCAGTGTAAAGCCCGCGCGGCACGGATTCTAATTCACGTATGATCTCCATTGCCCGCACCTTGGGCGCCCCCGTGATGCTGCCACCAGGGAAGCAAGCCACCAGCGCCTCCAGATGATCGATGTCCGGCCGTAGAATTCCCGTGACGGTAGAAACCAAATGGTGCACTTGCTCTAGCTTCTCGTGAGCCAGCATCTCCTCCACTTTGACGCTGCCAATCTCACACACTTGCCCTAGATCGTTCCTTTCCAAGTCAGTGATCATGATTAATTCGGCTCGTTCTTTTTCAGAACCTAACAAATCCCGCACCGCTTCAGCGTCCTTGATTTTATCTTGGTAACGAGGCCGGGTGCCTTTGATCGGGCGTGTTTCCACCTGCCGACCACTCATTCTGAGAAACATCTCAGGCGATGACGAGAGAACCTGCCGATCAGGTAGATCCATCCATACCGCGAGAGGCGATGGAGATGCTTTGCGTAAATTCAAATACAGCGGGAACAAACTTCCACCCCTCACCTCCGCTGAGAAATGCTGGGTGAGATTCACTTGGTAGATGTCCCCAGACCGAATATACTCGTGCACTTGCTCCACACCTTGCACGTAGGTTTCCTGGCTCATCGAGGCAATAAACGCACCCACCTGAACGGCTTCATTTTCTGGCGTGCTGATCTCATCAGCTAGCTCACCGCGCTGCCACCACTGCCCGCTGCCGTGCTCGTAGATGAGCATCTCAGGATAAACTCCAAAACAAAAAGCACCTTCATAATCCACACCTCCACAAAGAGCCCCATTGGGAAACCCCATACCGCCCGCAGGACTGGACCACTCAGCAAGAGCTTCCCGCAAGGGCGAAACGTCCCGGATGTTTCCCGTAATAACCTCCACAGGTCTAGCCGCTATGATTGAGACTGGAGCATGACTGCGCGATGGCAAATTCCCCGCCGTATCAAAAAACACCATACCCTCCAAATGAGATAACCCAGCAGCCACATCCACCGGATTAAGCCCAAGCTCTATCCGCTGCGGTGTCGATGGCTGTCCGTCTCCCGTCGTCATTACTCGGCACCAATCAACTGCCTATCCTTCACCAGCGCAAGCCTGATCCCTCACCTCTGAAGAAAGTCTCACATTTTTATTGAACCCATTCCATCCATCCGCCATGTGCTATTGTGTCGCCAATTGCTAATAATAATTAGAATTATTCTAAATTTGTCTTGCGTCCATCAAACTCCACGCTAGTTTCCCCCCGCCGATGGAAAGCAAACTTACACAACCACCCGCTTCAGGGGTAGAAACTCCAGCGCAGCCTAAGGTAAAAGGCCTGCGCATGACGCGTCAACGCACTGAAGTCTATGACGTTTTAATGAAGCACCGCGATCACCCCACCGCTGGAGAAGTCTTCGAGCGTGCTAAGAAAAACATGCCATCCATCTCCCTCGCCACCGTCTATAATTGCCTAGAAGCACTCGTAGAACACGGAGCCGTCCGCCAAGTCAACTTCGAGCGTGAGTCATCACGCTACTGCCCAAACCTCCAAGAGCACGGCCACTTTCACGATGAAACATCAGGCCGCATCTACGATGTCCCCCTCAAAAAAGACATCAACCTCTCCGACATCCTCGATCTCCCCGAAGGCGCCCAAATCGACAACCTAGAGATCACCCTCCGAGGCAGCATTTCCCCAATCACAAATCACTAATTACAAATCACAAATTAAACAATACCATGTCCCTCGTCATCAAAGACCTGCACGCAAATATCGAAGAAACACCCATCCTCAGAGGCGTAAACCTTGAAATCCCCAAAGGAGAAGTCCACGCCATCATGGGCCCTAACGGCTCAGGTAAATCCACCCTCTCCAAAGTCATTGCCGGACACGACGACTACGCAGTCCAATCTGGCAGCGTCACCCTTGATGGCGAAGACATCCTCGAAATGGACGTCGATGAACGTAGCCGCGACGGCATCTTCCTCGCCTTCCAATACCCCGCAGAAGTCCCCGGCGTTTCCAATGCCAACTTCATCCGCGCCGCCCTCCAAGCCCGCCTCCCCGAAGGCGAAGAGCTGGATGCCGTCGCCTACTACAAGAACCTCTACTCCAAAATGGACGTCCTCGAGATGGATCGCAAATTCACCTCCCGCGCCGTCAACGAAGGCTTCTCCGGCGGTGAGAAAAAACGCAATGAAATCCTCCAAATGATGATGCTTGAGCCCAAATACTGCATCCTCGATGAAACCGACTCTGGCCTCGACATCGATGCCCTCAAAGTCGTTGCCAAAGGTGTCAACGCCATGCGCTCACCCGATCGCGGCTTCCTCGTCATCACCCACTACCAGCGCCTGCTCGATTACATTCAGCCAGATCACGTGCACGTCATGTCCGATGGCCAAATCGTCAAATCCGGCGGCAAAGAACTCGCGCTCGAACTCGAAGAAAGCGGCTACGATTTCCTCAAAGAAGGTGAGTTTGCCAACGCCTAACAAAAACTAACAACTTTCCCGCATGAGCTACGATACCACCATCGAGGAGATCGATCAAGAAACCCAAGACGCGATCGACATTGATCGCACCAAGGGCGACTTCTCCTTCCCCGAGAATCACAAATATGACGCCGGCTACGGCCTCACCAAGGACACCATCGACTACATTTCCAACGTCAAAGATGAGCCACAATGGGTGAACGACTTCCGCCACCGTGCGCTCGAGATTTTTGAGTCCAAAGAAATGCCCACCAACTGGGCGACCAAAGACCTGGACAACATCGACTTCGATAAAATCCGCTACTACCTCTCCGATGGAGCAAAACCCAAACGCTCCTGGGACGACGTTCCACCCGAAGTGTTAGAAACCTTCGACCGCCTCGGAGTCCCCGAGCAAGAGCGTGCATTCCTCGCCGGAGTAGAAGCACAGTATGACTCAGAAGCCGCCTACTCAAACGTCAAAGAAGCCCTCGCAGAAGAAGGCGTCATCTTCGTCACCTGCTCAGAAGGCCTCAAAGAACACGAGGAAATCTTCCGCCCATGGTTCGGCAAAGTCATCCCCACAGGCGACAACAAATTCTCCGCCCTGAACTCCGCCGTCATGTCCGGTGGCTCGTTCATCTACATCCCCAAAGGCGTCAAAGTCAAACACCCCCTGCAAGCCTACTTCCGCATCAACTCCGCCAACTTCGGCCAGTTTGAGCGCACCCTCATCATCGCCGATGAAGGCTCAGAAGTTATGTACATGGAAGGTTGCACCGCACCCAAGTTTGAAACCGCCACCCTCCACTCCGCCGTCGTCGAACTCGTCGCCATGAAAGGTGCCAAGATCCAATACATCACCGTGCAGAACTGGAGCAGCAACGTCTTCAACCTCGTCACCAAACGCGGCCTCGCCCACGAAGATGCCGAGATCCGTTGGATCGACTGCAACATCGGCTCACGCCTCACCATGAAATACCCTGGTGTTGTCATGAAAGGCGAACGCGCCCGTGGCGAAGTCATCTCCATCGCCCTCGCCAACAACGGCCAGCACCAAGACACCGGAGCCAAGATGATCCACGCCGCTGATAACACCACATCAAACGTCATCTCCAAGTCCATCTCCGTCGGAGAAGGCCGCTCCACCTACCGTGGCCAAGTCCACATCCCCAAACACCTCAAAGGATGTAAAAACAACACCGAGTGCGATGCCCTCCTCATCAACTCCCACAGTAAAACCGACACCTATCCTGCCATTACTGTTAGAGGAAACCAACACGTCACTCAGCACGAGGCATCCGTCTCTCAAGTATCCGAAGAAATGCTCTTCTACATGGAGCAGCGCGGCATCCCAGAAGCCCAAGCGATGTCCCTCGCCGTCAACGGCTTCATCAACGACCTCGCCCGCGAGTTCCCCATGGAATACTCCGTAGAACTCAAACGCCTCATCGACCTCGAAATGGAAGGCTCCGTCGGCTAGTGCCGACGGGATTTGTGATTCGTGATTCGTGATTTGTGATTCCTTGCAAAAATGACTTATGAGCGGTTTGAGGATGTTCCAGTTTGGCAAGACGCTATTAGACTTGCTGAATTTGTGGATGACTTCGTTAGAAAAACCCCTCGTGATCTCATTTCATTTTCTAAGAAAGACCAAATCGAACGTGCATCACTCTCAGTTTCTAACAACATCGCCGAAGGCTTTGACCGAGGCACCAATAAAGAACTCATCCAATTTCTCTACATCGCCCGTGGTTCTGCCAGTGAAACTTGCTCAATGAGCCTATTTTTTCAAAGACGTAACTATCTAGCAACATTCCTCCCCGAACTTAAAGAAATCGAAGCCCTCTCTCGCAGTTGTGCCAAACAACTCCGCGCATGGGCAGGCCACCTCCAAAAATCCGACCACAAAGGCGCCAAATTCCAATAAACTTCTCACCCACCTTTCATTTGTCATGTCCCAAGAATCACAAATCACAAATCACGAATCACAAATCTCCTCCGCCCCTCAATGGTTTGTAGATCTTCAACAATCCGCAGCCTCCCAATACAAGGAAACCCCCGCCCCCACTCGAAAGGAGGAGCCTTGGAGATTCGGAAACTTGAAACAGCTCGACTTCACCGAGTTCACTCCCGAGGAAACTCCTAACATTTCCTACAACATCCCCACCGATCTTCCAGAGGGTGTTGTCTGCCTCCCCTTTACAGAAGCGTTAGAAAAACACAGCGATCTCGTGCAGCAGCACTTCATGCAGCAGGAAACCCAACTTGGTTCCGCCAAATACGCTGCATGGCACAAGGCAAACGTCCAATCCGGACTCTTCGTCTATGTCCCCGACGGAGTAAAAGTTGAGCGACCCATCGAAGTCACTCACACACTTTCAGAATCTAACAAGGTCGCATTCCCGCACACTCTCATCGTTACGGGGAAACACGCAGAGGTTTCCGTGTTAGATCGGTTCATCAGTGCAGACAATGATGCCACCAGCCTTTGCGTAGCCGTCAATGACCTCATCGCAGGCGATGGCTCAAAGCTCACCTACTGCGCCATTCAAGAGCTCAACCTCGTGAGCCGTATGATTCAAATTAACTCCACCCAAGCGGGACGCGATGCCCATGCCACAGCCTTCACCCTCAACACCGGGGCGCAGTGGGCACGGAACGAATCGCTCAGCAAAATGGCAGGTGAAGGTGCTCACTCGGATATGCTTTCCTGCAACATCCCATCGGGCACCCAGCAGTATGACCAGCGCACCTACCAGCACCACGCTGCCCCGCACACCAATAGCGATCTGCTCTACAAAAACACCCTCTACGGAAACTCCAAGACGGTTTTCTCCGGCCTCATCCTCGTTGACGAAGGTGCCCACTACACGGATGCCTACCAGACCTGCCGTAACCTCCTCATGGAAGACACCGCAGAAGCCAACTCCATGCCCGGCCTAGAAATCAATGCTGATCAAGTTAAGTGCTCCCACGGCTCCACCTCCGCCAGCATCAGCGATGAAGAAATCTTCTACCTCTGCGCCCGTGGAATCCAGCCAAACAAAGCACGCAGGCTCATCGCCCGCGGCTTCTCCGTAGAAGCCATCGAGCGCCTCCGCAACGAAACCCTCGAAGAAGCCGTCCTCGAAGCCATCGAACGCAAGTTCGCCCAGATTTAGCCCAAATCTAACCCGCTCTAGCTTGGCTACTTGCTACTTGCCACATCGAGAACCATCTCGTATCAGTATTCCTACACCTGATCCTGATTGATGAAATACCTGACCCTACTACTCGTATCCTGCGCTCTGGTTTCCTGTGGAGACAAGGAGGATGAAACGCCTGAACCCGTCAAGCCCACACCAACCGCACCCAAGCCAAAGCAGCCAGCACCAGAGCCTGTTGCGGAGAATCCAGCCGCCCCATTCCGCATGCTGGATGGTGACAATAAGCTGCCAACGGACAGCCAGTTGAGCGAGGGTTCACGACCAGCGGGGGCAGAGCCTGTTGTTGCGCCTGCGCCTGATGCGCCAAGCACTGCTGTGAAACCACCTGTCACACCACAAGTGCAGCCGCCAGCACCTACACCACCGGCCGCACCAAGTGCACCGCAAGAATAAGGGACAAGGGTGTAAGCTAACCTTAGTGGCTAACGGCTAATCTGGATCGACCAACCATTGCCACGGTAAGTTCCGTGGAAACGAAACGGTGAGCGGCGATATGAGCCGTGATGATGGCCTGCCCGGATAAAGTGTGGGTGCACGTAGTAGCCGCCATAGTATCCGTGGCCATAATTGCCGTAGTAGGTATGGGGTCTGCTACGGAAACTTCTATCGCGCCCTTCTCTGCGGGCAGCTTCGCGGGCGAGTTCTCGTTTTTTCCACTCAGGAACAAAAGGCTGCTTTTCCTTCACCGCCTTAGTCACGCGGAACACCTCCCCCTTGGAGTTATACCACACATCTTTCTCAGCCGCTGATAATAGACCAGCACTTACCAGAAACAAAATAAAACTCATCTTCATCATACCAACACCCTGCCACACCTCCCCCCAAATAGCAAACTGGGAATGAACAACTGGGAACGAACAAATGGGAATGGGCAGGACGATCAAGCTAAGGATAAGTCCGCAAAGAGGCGGAGATATAAAGGCGGGGTTCAGTAGCAGGTAGCGAGTAGCAAGCAGCCGCAAGCGAGACAGCGTTATCAAACCAAAAAACTTGACCACACGCTTGCAGCTAAGCATTACCTGCTACCTGCTGCAGATTAGTGATTTCATAACGGCCAAAGCTATTCATTCAACTTCCACCCCTAGCTTGGTCCCTCTGTGGGAACAGAGCCACAAGCCCAAGCAAAAAAATTCGTCAGATTAGTAAGATTCGTGGTTTCAAAACATTTCCTGATTGGATTTTTCTTCGCTGGAAATTAAACCTCCGCCATGCGCCAGCCACGTAAGTTTAATCCGCACCCATTTGAGTATCACCAAGAGATTGATGTCACGATCTCCGCACTCACGAACCTTGGAGTGGGGCTTGCCCGGGTGAAACTTGATGGGGTAGAAGAAGATGCGCCTGAGTGGGTGGTGTTTGTCCCCTTCACGCTGCCCGGGGAAGTGGTGCGGACCCGTATTTTCCGCAATGATAAAAGCCACAGCCAAGGCGATCTCGTGAAGGTGCTGGAGCCATCTCCTGATAGGCAAGATCCCACTTGCCCGCTCTTCGGTAAATGTGGCGGTTGCCAATACCAGCATCTCTCCTACGAGAAACAACTGGAGTGGAAAACACGCCAAGTGCAGGAATTGTTAGAACACATGGCTGGTATCAAGGTGGAAGTTTGCCCCGCTATTGCCTCCCCAGAGCAATGGGGCTACCGCTCAAAAATCACCCCCCACTTCAAGCGTCCGCGCGATGGTAAGATTGGCGACATCGGTTTCCTCCTCGCAGGCCAACGCAGCCACCTCGTGGATGTAGAACAATGCCCGATCGCCATGGATGAGATCAACGCGGCACTGCCAAAAATCAGAGAGGAAACCCGAGCCAATGCCAAGGCTTACAAAAAGGACGCCACTCTGCTACTGCGCCGTAGTTGTGGTTTCCAGCCGCAGGACCCCGGTTTTGTAGAAACCAATCACCGCGCACCTATTTGCGAAACCGTTAGCACTGCCAATGGCGATATCACTTTCCACTTCCTAGCGGGCGATTTCTTCCAGAATAATCCCTACATCCTTCCGTCGTTCACAGGCTACGTCGCAGAGCAAGCATCTGCTGGCGGCGCCAAGTATCTAGTCGATGCCTACTGCGGCTCCGGTTTGTTTTCGCTCTGCCTCGCAGCAAACTTCGAGCAAGTTTCAGGGGTAGAAGTTTCTGAAACAGCAGCGGATTGGGCACAGCGCAACGCCAAGCTCAATGGCATCACCAACGCCACCTTCCTCGCTGCTAGTGCCGAAGCCATCTTCGCCGACATCACCACGCCTCCGGAGGAAACTGCCGTCGTTATTGACCCACCACGCAAAGGCTGCAACGAGGCATTCCTCAATCAGCTCTTCGCCTTCGGCCCATCCAGAGTGGTCTATGTCTCCTGCAACCCCGCCACCCAAATGCGCGACCTCAAAGAGTTCCTAACAGCAGGCTACCAAGTAGAAGAAGTGCAGCCCTTCGATCTCTTCCCACAGACACGCCACCTAGAATGTGTCACCGTCCTGGTGAAATAAAAAACCCTCGGAGGCATTCAGCCGTCCGAGGGTTTTGATGATTGTTGGTTAGCTGTTCAACCTAGAACTTGTAGTCGAGGTAGAACTGGAACTGGCCTCCTTTGTCTGCGGCTTCTTGGCCGTTTGGTGTGCCGAGTGGGATGGCGTAGTCGATGGCGAGTGGTCCGAATGGAAGATTCAGACGAAGACCAAATCCGGCGTCGTGGTAGAAGCCGTTACCGAAGTCCCAGGACTTGCCGTTGACCACACCGATGTCGTAGAAGACAGCACCACGCACACGATCGATGAGTGGGAAGGTGTATTCTACGCTGGCGTATGCGGAGGTGTTTCCACCGAGCACTTCACCTGTGGCGGCGTCACGTGGGCCGACGTCGCGGTTTTCAAATCCACGTAGGTTGTGAGGTCCGCCGAGGGCTTCGCGATCGAAGATTGGCACGAACTTGCTGTCGCCATGTGTATCAGCAACGGTGACGTTACCTCTTACGTTGAGGATGCTATCGCCCCAGAGGTTCCAGTGCTTGGAGCCTTTGGCGGAAACGATGAAGACATCCACATCACCACCGACCATTCCGCCGGCGTAGGTGACTCCGAAGTCGAGCTTGTGTCCCTTACGCGGTAGCTGGTTGCTATCACGGCTATCGTAAACGTAGTTGAAGCTGAGGGCGCTGCGGACGAAGTCTCCGTCCTCCATGAGGAAGGCTGGAGATGTGCCAGCATCGGCGTCAATGGTGATTTTCTCGATGCGGTATTCTCCGCGAATGTAAGCGCGTTTGCTGACTGGCTTACGGAGGGAAACGGCGAGTCCGTACTGGCTCTGCTCATACTCTGAGCTGTAGTAGAGCGCATCACGGTAGAAGAACTCAGTGCCGAGAGCGAGCCGTCGCTTAAGGAACCATGGCTCTACCCAAGAGAGGCGGAAGTCTGTGCGCTCGGCACCAATCTGAATCTTGGTGCTGAATCGTTGACCTGCGCCACGGAAGCTTTTCCAGTTGCTGATGTCAAAGTTTGTTTGCTCAAGTTGAACGTATCCTACAACACTGTCCACGGAGCTGAACCCGAGACCGAAGCTGATTGAGCCAGTCTTCTTTTCGCTTACTTGGATGTTGATATCACGGTAGCCTGCTTGGGCGCTTGGTGATGGTGTGACTTGCACGTCATCGAAGTAGTTCATGTTCTTCAGGCGGCGCACAGTGGTTTCACGCTCGACGGAGTTGAATGGGTCACCTGGCTGCATGGGGAGCTCGCGGCGGATGACGCGGTCTTGCGTAATTTCATTGCCCTCGATGGTGACACGGCCAACTTTATAGTGGCGGCCCTCGACCACGCGGTAGGTGATGGAGATTCTGTTGGCACCTGTGTTACGGATGTCTGGGGTGACGGCGGCATCAGCATATCCGCGTGAGCCGTAGTAGCTGCGGATGGTTTTGATGTCTGCATTCATCTTCTTGGCAGAGTAGCCAGCGCCAGCTTTCAGAGTGAGTGCGGGGGCGAGCTCAGATGCCTGGAAGACTCTCATCTTGCCAAAGCCAACGGATGAAACGGTGTATTTAACTCCCTCGGTGATAGAGATAACGAGGTCAACGCGATCGTCGTCAGCTGCTACACGCTGCATGGATGCGGCGACGCGAAGGTAGCCACGGTTCCGGTAGTAGTCCAGCACGCGCTCAATGTCTTCATCTAACTTCTCGGCATCAATGCGGCCAGACTTGGTGAAGAATGAGAACCAACCTTTTTGTTTTGTCTTCATCTCATTGCGGAGAGTGTGGGATGCGAAGGCGCGGTTGCCTTGGAAGCGGATCTTGCGCACCTCAGCGCGGGCACCTTCTTCAACGATGATGACCAGCTCAGCTGTGCCTGCGACTTGGGCTGGCTGGATGCGGTGACTGATGGTGACATCAGCGTAGCCGTAGCCACGGTAATGGTCCTGGACATTGCGGCGGGCGGTAAGGATGGTCTCATCACTCATTACACCACCAGCTTTAAGCTTGGTGACTTTAGCGAGTTTGGCATCGGAGAACTTAGTGTTTCCAAGGAAGCCGACAGCGACAATGCGCGGGCGGGTTTTTACCTCAGCGGTTACTTTGACACCATTTCCGGCGGCGGCGGCGAAGAAGCGCACGTCATCGACTAATCCGCTTTGGTAAAGAGTGCGGACGTCATCATCAAGGCGGGCCGCGCTGTATTTCTGGCCAGCTTTCACTGCCATGTGACCACGTAAACGTGCTTCATCAACAGTTTTTACCCCCACGTAGCGGATGCCGACGGAGGT